>NZ_JBDGBK010000003.1:0-74462 GCF_040910045.1 Enterococcus sp. RTP21361st1_A6_RTP21361_211029
AAAAATTCGAAACGAAGTAGATAAAAAGCTGTTCCAAGCTCGAGTTACGAGTTTGGAACAGCTTTTGTCTACAGTCTGAAAAAATTATTGTTGATGTTTCTGGACTCATCCTATACGAACGTTCTTGCGAGCGGTATATATTTTAAGATGATTTGCTTCGTGTTTTTTTTAATGCTTTAAATAAGGTGTGATATTGGCCTTTAAAGGACATGGCTTGTTCAAAAATATCTTCGCCGTCATTCAGCATCTTAACAGTAACCCAACCTAAAGATTCAGTAATAGCACTGGCTACCCCCGCGTTAATGGACGCGCCGGCGATCGTACCGACCCCCGGTACGAACTTGATAATATTCCCCACAGCGCTTCTACCTAAACTAACAACAACTAATTCTTTAGAAATGCTTTTTGCGATTCCCTCGACCCACGATTGACCAAACAACTTGTGTAGTCTAGCCATCATCGTCATTTGAACAGGTACAAGGAGTATCGCATCTGAAAACGGAATAGGTGAACAACCAATGATGGCCGCCGTCAGAGAAGCGGCATGGATGATTCGATGCGCTTTCTTCTTCGTAGCATCATCCACACCCATTAAAAATTCAGAGAAGACGGCATCAAATTGGGTACGGCTTTTTGCTTGGATCTTTTCTGCCGTATGTTTTGACTTCTCAAAAGATCGACGAATGATCCCTGCCGTTTTGTTTGGTAGTTTGGTTAAAACTTCTGCAAAGAATGACTGAAACTCTTCTTGTTCTGCCGATTCTTTCACTGGTTCATCCACTTGTTGCAGCAAAATCTCTTTTTGAGATTTTTTATTTTTGGGAGTGTTTCTCTTTAATTTCATAAAAACCACCTTTAATGATTAGTTGTCATAGATTTAGTTGCTTTCTCAACCTCTTATTTTCATCATACACTAACAAACAAAAATCACCTAAAGCCGCGCTCCAGGTGTTATAATTCTTAACGGAAGCACAAGAAATCAACTTCTTTCTAACAAAAAAGCTCACATGACCGATCCAACGATACCCCCTTTAAACGAGAGTCTCTCCCGTGGTATAATGACTACTTGTTTCTTGGGTATTATGAAAGTGTCATAACCTCTATTCAGAGAAGCGTGTCTAATCGAGCGTGTTTTATTCATATAGGCAGCAGCTGCTGCCAATCCCCACAACAAATCATCAATTGATAAGGAGAAAACAAATCAATGACCTATGCACTTGAAATAAAAGATCTAAAAAAAGTCTATGCGACCGGCGTCGAAGCATTACGCGGTATCAACTTGACAGTTGAAGAAGGTGACTTCTATGCGCTTTTAGGGCCGAACGGTGCTGGCAAATCAACAACCATCGGGATCATTACTTCACTAGTAAACAAATCTTCTGGCAGTGTCAAAGTTTTCGGTTATGATTTGGACAAAGAATTGGTTCAAGTCAAGCAACAAATCGGCTTAGTTCCACAAGAATTCAATTTCAATCCTTTCGAAACAGTACAGCAAATCGTCGTCAATCAAGCGGGCTACTACGGCGTTCCTCGCAAAGAAGCGATCGCTCGTAGCGAAAAATACCTAAAGCAATCCAATTTATGGGAGAAACGCGATGTTCGGGCCAGAATGCTTTCGGGAGGAATGAAGCGCCGTTTGATGATTGCACGGGCTCTGATGCACGAGCCGCGACTCTTAATCCTCGATGAACCAACAGCTGGCGTAGATATCGAACTGCGCCGAGAAATGTGGGCCTTCTTGCAAAAATTAAATAAAAATGGTACGACGATTATTCTAACCACTCACTATTTAGAGGAAGCAGAAATGCTCTGCCGCAACATCGGAATCATTCAATCCGGTGAATTGATCGAAGATACCAGCATGAAGACCCTTTTGTCCAAATTACAGTTTGAGACATTCCTCTTTGACTTAGATACCTATGTGAAACCACCTGTGATCTCCGGCTATAAAAGTGCTTTTGAAGATGATCAAACGTTAGCAGTCGAGATTGAGCGCAATCAAGGCGTTAATGATTTGTTTGAGCAATTTACTAAGCAAGGAATCAAAGTTCTTTCCATGCGCAACAAATCGAATCGTTTAGAGGAACTCTTTTTGAAATTAACCGAAGAAAAGCATGAAGCGGGGGAAAAAAATGTTTAGTCTTTATTTTACAGCATTAAAAAGTCTAGCGGTCAAAGAAACCAACCGCTATTTACGGATTTGGGTCCAAACACTCGTACCACCAGTGATAACGACTTCGTTGTACTTTATTATTTTTGGGAAAATGATTGGCGGCCGTATTGGCGAAATGGGCGGCTTCTCCTACATGGAATTTATCGTTCCCGGGCTGATCATGATGTCAACGATCACCAGTTCTTACGCGAACGTTTCGTCTTCTTTCTTTTCTCAGAAGTTTCAAAAGAATATTGAGGAACTTTTAGTTGCACCCGTACCTACTCATGTGATTATTTGGGGATTTGTTTTCGGTGGTTTGGGCAGAAGTATTTTTGTTGGTATGCTGGTCACAGTGATTTCTCTCTTTTTTGTTCCTTTGCATGTTTTTTCTTGGGTAATGGTTATTCTGACATTAGTGATGACCGCAATTCTTTTCTCACTAGCTGGTTTGCTAAATGGTATCTTTGCCCAATCATTTGACGATGTATCGATCGTGCCAACGTTTGTCCTACAGCCACTGACTTATTTAGGAGGCGTCTTCTATTCCATTTCGATGCTGCCACCAATTTGGCAAGCTATTTCTAAAGTGAATCCAATCGTCTATATGATCTCTGGATTCCGTTATGGCTTTTTGGGCACAACTGATGTGCCGATTTTAGTCTCTGTTCTGATTCTAGTTTTATTCATAATTGTTTTGTACGGTATCTGTTGGAAATTAATTGAAAAAGGCCGCGGTCTACGCAGCTAAGAAACTGACGGCTATCTTTCAATAAAAACAGGAAGGCTGTGCCAAGAACTAAGAGAGTTCTTGGCACAGCCTTTTTCTAATTCTTTTTGCCTTGTCTTTCGGGACTGACCCAAACACCGCTGCCGTGTCCCAAAATTGTTTTGACCGCTGGTATGAAGGTCGTTACGATCGTTAAAGCATTGACCATCCAATAAATCAGCATATAAAATGGTGCAAAAATGAAATACTTGATTTTTCTGCCAGCATCGTCCACCAATAAACTAGTCAACAACTGCATGATCCCAGCAACCATTTCAAAACAAACGAATAGGAAGGCCATTGTCACCATATGATACATTCGTTCAATGTTTCCTTCGAATGCAAAACGAAGAAAAGAAAAGATGAACAGTGCTGAAGAGATCCAAAAGAAGATCGACCAAATAATACTCAATGTTTGATCCACAAACATGACGGACCGACCAATATTTTGAAATGGATGAGTGAATACTTTTTTGAAATTTGTCAGCCAGACTTCTGTACCGCCTTTTGCCCAACGTTTCCGTTGGCGATAAAGCATCTTCATGGTCTCAGGAACTTCCATGAAAAACATGATCCGCGGAGCAAACAAGGACAACCAGCCTTGGAATTGGTGATCCCAGGCAATACTGATATCCTCGGTGGCACGATTTTGGCGGAAGAGTCCCACATCGATCAAAGCATTTTTTCGATACATCGTGTTGGCACCGCTGTATGCATAGATAACACCTAGCACGCCTTGTTGCGTCCGCTTGATAATACCTACGATACTTGAAAATTCAACAGTTTGTGACTTACTGACAATCGTCGTCCGATTCTGAACGTCCATGTTTGCAGTGATCGCTGAAATATTTACCGCATCTTGGCGAATAAAGTAATTGACATATTTCCAGAGTGCATCGGGTTCCGGTACAGTATCTGCATCGTTACTCAAAATCAGTTCTCCATTAGCAAAACCGATCCCGATATTAAAGGCATGGGCTTTTCCTTGGTTTTTTTGGATGCGTACCACTCGTAGATTAGGGTAGGTTTGCTGCAAACGCTTAAGGATTTCTGGTGTTTGATCCGTTGAGCCATCATCTTTGACTAACACTTCGTAACGGGTATAATTCAGTTTATTCATTAAGTAATGAATGGTATCTTTAATGACCACTTCTTCATTATGGGCAGGGACCATGGTCGTGATCATTGGCTCTACTTCTTCGGGAATGGGGATCCATTCAATCTGTTGATGCTTAAACAAATACGTATGACAAAGGACGCCAATGAACCAAGCAAAGCCGCCTAAGATTGGATAAGTAAATAAAATGGCCACTAATAGAAAAAGGAAGAAATCCACTATCGGGTATCCCGTATCGATTTGTTCAATCATAGAGAGACCCCCTTATCTTTATACAACTTTACTATTTCTGTTTCCGTTAGATTTTGTTCCGGTTTCACTTCATAATAACAAACAGAATGCCGCATCTCTTCAGGACCAAAACGGTCATCAAAAAATTCTTCCAACACTTCTTTGCGCTGTTCAAGTTTTCTTTCATCATGCAAGACTTCTTTCCGCAATGTATGGCGAAAACGCCGATTGTTCCTCACGGTCAACAGAACAAAAAGAATAACTAAAAGAACGAAGGAAATTCCTAAAAACAATGCTAACAATCTAAAAATAGTGGCTTCCTCCACATAGGTCCTAAATCGTATTTGAGCGGCTGTTTGCGGAAAGAAAACCGGGAAAGCGACCCAAACGAATGGTACGATCACAGCAATCCACGCAAGCAGTGTCAAAAATGATTGCCACAACGTTAACTTTAAATGTCCTTTTTCAAAAAACAAATCTGAAACCAGCTGTTGACTGACTTCTTCTCTGGTGATTCTTTTTTTCATCCCACATCCTCCTTTTGGCTGTAACTCTCTTCTCCATCTATACATCGCTTATTACTAAAAAGAAGCATCAACCCTGGTAGCGGTCACAAAAACACTTAATCAATAAAAGCTATATTTGACCTCTTGTAGGACTAGGTCTAAGCGAGTATACCTACATTTTAGTTGAATCGATTCGAAAGAAAAAGAAACTAGCTTGCGCCAGTTTCCTTGTGATCCTATTCTTTTAATTCGACTTCCTAAAAAGAAAACCGCTAACAACAATTTCAAAAGTTATCAGGCAAGTCCATTTTTTTGAACACCCACGAATCTTGCTTTTTAGTACCCTTTCATCCAGACAGATTCTAATTGATTTCCGTCCGGATCAAGCACTTCAAAACCAAGCATTTCTTCCTCTGGAATCCCCATCTCTACTTGAAACGACTGTCCCCCATTGGCTTCAGCCGCTTTAGCAAAGTCTCGAGCTCCTTCAGGTGTATCAAAGCTAAATGCGAGCAAGGCAGCATTCGTCTTTTGCGTATCCGCAATCTTTCTACCATTTAAAAACTGTTCATAAAACGCATATTCTGACAGCATCACCCAAATCGTCTCATTCCACATCATTCCACTTGATGTTTCATTCGAAAATTCTTCATTCTTGCTAAAGCCCAACGCTTCATAAAAACTAGTAGCTCGCTTGATATCTTGAACAGGCAAATTGATAAAAACCATCTTTCCCATGCTGTTTCCTCCTTTGACAAACCCCAGCGACATGTCATTGCTCCTTTATTATAAAGGGCCGATCCAGATATACAAAACAATCAATTTGAAGCTATTTTCACAAAAAATGCAGCGGCATTTTTCAGGATGACTCCTTTTCTCCATGCCAGCTGCATTGTTTCATATCGATTTTTCCGTTTGTTTTAAAGACGATCCCTTCTGCTAGCAGCCGCTGCTTTCGTTCTACGGCGGTAAAGCCCACGATCTCGCCGTCTGCTCGTACTACCCGATGGGCTGGTAATGACTCTGGGCAATATTTCATGGCGCGTCCTACAGCTCGTGCACCATTCAAGCGACCTAAAGCCCAAGCTATTGGCTGTAAGAAGCCACTTTGCCATACGGAATCTTCTTTACGAAACGATACACCTCTTCATAAAATGGATTCATACCTATCAAGCAGCTCCTTTCAATCGTTAGCGAATTTGCTTGTTCGCTCAATGTACGATAACTTGCATGCCATAAAGGGCATGTTCATAAAACCATTTTGCATCTGCAACAGTCAAACGGATACACCCATGAGAATTGGCTTTTTGTCCTAGTTCTTCTGCTTCTTCTTCAATGTAATCTCCCGAAGCGTCAATCGGCACCGAATGAAACAAGTAGACGCCATGATCTTTCCAAGATACCCAATAGTTCGCTCCCTCGCCAGAAGATTCATTAAAAAAAGTTTCTCCTCTTTCAGCTTGAATGGAATAAGTTCCTGTAGGCGTTCTTCGGTCTCCTCCTGATCCGGTAGAGCAAACCATCGTATAAAGCACTCGATTCTTCCGCATGATCTTCACCCGCTGGTTTGCCAATGAGACATCGACCCAATCTCCTTCTTGTAAAACAGGATAGGCTTTCTTCTCAGATGGATGACGCCAATCTGCGACGGCTACTTCTGTCGAAGAAGAATCCTCTGAGGATTTAGACGTTCCTGATCTCTCCTTTTTAGTAATTGCATTTTTTTTCGTAGGGATCGTTGCTTTTTTAGGAATGGTCTGTTTGGTCTGTTCTGTAGACTGGTTCTTCTGACCAGCGGCTACGTTATGTGATAGGCTGGCACTAACGATGAATAACAGCACAGCACTCACAAACATACCAATGGTTCTTTTAGGGTATCTTTCTTTCATTATTTCTATCCTTACTAAGCCGTCGAAAAATCTCTCAGGCACAATTTCCAGTTCATTTTACCAAAGCTGCTTCTAAAACGTGATTTTAATCAGCAGTGACAAAACAAGTTAACAGCAGATTTCGTTTCAGCGTCTCTTAAAAAACTCTTGATAAAATGATCCATTAGCAGTTTAACGCCTTTGTAACTAAAAAGCCAGTTAAAAATGAAAGAGTAGAACCAGCCTACAACATCGTGCAGCGCTTCAAACGGATGCGGACAGGCCTCATTCAATCGGGTGGTAACTAAACCCTCGTCCTAAAACTTCAGCTACATTGCTGGCAATTACAAATGCCTGCGGATCAATGCTTTCAATCAATTGTTTGATATCAGCAAATTCTTGATCGTTGACAACGATCAATAAAACTTGTTTCTCACTTCTTCGATGAACACCTTGTGCTTCTAACAAGGTTGCCCCTCTAGAAATTGCCGTTGCAATGGCCGCTTGAATCTCGTCAAGATATTCCTCACTCATGATCATCACAGACTTCTTGCGGTCCATCCCGGTTTCGATATAATTCATCACGATCGAAGTAATCACAATCGAAAGAATCGCAAACAAAAATTCTTCAAACCCAAAAACCAGTAAACTCATTGTTACCACAACCGCATCTGTGGCTAAAAGCCCGATGGAAGGATTGATATGGAAATATTTCTGGAAGATCAGCGGCGGAATCGTAGTTCCGCCACTAGAAGAATTATTTTTATATAAAATAGCAACCCCAGCAGCAAAAATCGCACTCCCAAAAATAACAGACAGCAGACGATCACTGGCCAACATATATTCAGGCACTACGGCAATTGCTAACGGAAAAACTATGCTGCCGAACAGCACCTTGAAGAAAGGCGCTTTCCCCAAAAAAACATAGGCCAGAACCAACATCACACTGTTCAGAACCATGATCACAAGCGCACGGTCCCAGCCCAAAGCAGATTCCATCAAGATTCCAATGCCACTGACCCCTCCAGCTGCAATATGATGAGGACCTAAAAACATGTTGATGCTCACCGCTAGAATCACCAGTGCAGAGAGTATTTTACTATAAGTTATCAATTGCTTCATTGTCTTCCTCTTTTCTTTGATCATCCGAATAGAAGCTGTCATTTTTCCGAGAACTTGTGCTTTTACTATACCCTCATCTCTGAGTTGAGACAAAATTTCTGTTCAGAAGACTGAAACTTTTTTTCTTATAGGATCAAGTACAGGTAAGAAAAATTTGCTCAAAACTTGGTTGTTCAGGAACCTTTTGACTTGCGTTCTGACGTTCATTTTCTCACAGAATCGTTGGAAAAGAGAAGCATTTTTTTCAGCCTTCTCTGAAAATGATCATCCAGAATGCTGCTGCATTTCCATCTTTTTGCACTTGACTCTCTTTAGAGATTCCCTTATTATCAAGGTTAACGATTTTAAATCAGAATTTTCTGAATTTTTAGGCGAGATAAACAAAATGAGGAAGGATGAACCATTTGAAGACAAACAAACAAACCACTTGGTCTGGCGAACCCAACGAAGCAGCAATCCAACTGCTCCAGCAAGAAGGCAAAGTCATCGTTTGCCCCACTAAAGTAGGCTATATTATTGCCGTCTCTGACAAGAAAGGACTAGAACGCAAGTTTTCTGCCAAAAATCGCAAACGTAATAAGCCAGGAGTTGTATTATGCAGCTCATTGGAACAATTACAAGAATTAGCGGAATGGAACGATGAAATTGCGGCAGTTTACCAAAAATGTTGGGACAACGATGTTCTTTTTGGCGCGATCTTACCATGGAAAGAGTCTGGAAAAGCATATATTCCTGACGGATCGCAAGAATTGATGATGGATACCAGGGAAACGAGTTGTTTCGTCATCAAATTCGGCGTTCCTGGAGAACAAATCGCTAAAGCTCTTTGGGAGGAAAAGCAACAGCTATTGTTTGCCAGCTCAGCAAATCCTTCTGGTAAAGGCAATCGTGGTCTGGTGGAAGGAATTGGTGAACAAATCGCTAACGAAGCAGACCTCATCATTGAAAGCAATGACTATGTCGCTTCGATCCAACCAGATAAAACGATAGAGACCCGCTACGAACAAGGAGTCATGGTTTCTTTCGTAGATTCTGCTGGCAAATTGATTCCTCATCAAGGCTCTCAGCGATCGATCACCCCGGCGCCTGTATTGATTCGGAAGGGTTTAGCTGTAGATAAAATCCAACTGTTTTTGTCCGATCACTTCAATTCCTGGGACTATCGCCACGGCGAATACTACTAAGCAATTCATAGATTAGGACATCAGTCCAAGCATTCAACTAACCTTAGCTACGACTCTTCGACCGTAGCTGAGACTTTAGATCGAACTGCTTACAGCTGATGTCCTAATTTTTTGAGGGTAATTCTTGCATACAACAGCATTTTCCTTTCAATACAACTCTTCACAGATCAAATCATTTCTTTGATCGTCATGATAGCGCTCCAGATTTAATGATTCAGCTTACTGGTTACATCAGTCAGTCCCCTGAAAACAGCCTCTTCCTAAAGAATAGAGCTACTATTTCTTGATGATCATCTGAATCGCTTGTTCCAGCTTCTGTGCTTGTTCTTGAGGATCTTTTTCTGGATTCTCGAAACAATCTTTCAAGTTCTCTGCAACAATCATGCCCATCACACGATCGATACTTGAACGTACCGCACTTAACTGAGTGATGATATCGATACATTCCTTCTCTTCTTCGATCATTTTTTGAACCCCACGAATCTGCCCTTCGGCACGTTTTAAACGATTCAGCACATTTTTTTGATCACTTCTTGTCTTATCCATCGTCTCACTCCTTTCCCATTAGAATATACCCTACAATGGTATAACGGTCAAACATTCTATTCGTATCCGCAATGTTAATCAAATCAAATCATTGACAAATATAGAAAAACGGGGTTTAATATACCCCATACCGTATATAAAGGAGAATGTCTATGTTTTCATTGTTTCGTTCTGTCCCTTCCATCTCTATTCGTGATTTTTCCGCAGCACTAACTGCAAAAACGAAAGTTATTGATGTCCGGACGCCCTCTGAATACCGGGGTGGGCATATTCGAAATGCCGCCAATGTCCCATTAAATAAAATCGCCCACTATTCAGGAAAAAAAGAACCGTTATATGTGATCTGTCAATCAGGCGTCCGCAGCAAACAAGCTGCCAAATTATTGATTAAAATGGGCTATGATGCCACAACGATTCGCGGTGGCATGAATCAATGGCAAGGACCAATTCAAGGAGGAAAATAAAATGAAAGTACTGATTGTCGGTGGGGTCGCCGGAGGCATGTCTGCTGCAACTCGATTACGCCGCTTAATGGAAGATGCTGAAATCATTGTTCTAGAGAAAGGTCCTTATGTGTCCTTTGCGAACTGCGGCCTTCCTTACTTTATCGCAGGTGAAATTACTACTCGCGATCAATTACTACTGCAAACACCAGAGTCCTTAAAGGCACGTTTTGGTTTGGATGTTCGTCCAAATCAAGAAGTACTGGCTATTCACCCAGAACAAAAGACTGTGACTATCCATCGAGATTCTGAGACTTATGAAGAATCATATGACAAGTTGATTCTTGCTCCGGGAGCAAAAGCAATCATACCAAAAATCCCAGGATTAGACCGTGCCACAAACTGCCGTCAGTTACGAAACGTGCCGGATATGGATGCTATTTTGCAGAAAATCGATCAACATACCCGCCAAGCCGTCGTAGTCGGTGCCGGCTTTATTGGATTGGAAATGGCAGAAAGTCTGAAAAACCGTGGCTTAGAGGTAACCGTCGTTGAGAAAGCATCGCAGGTTTTACCTTCGATGGATGAAGAAATGGCTGCCTATGTCAAAAATGAATTGATAGCGAAGGGAATCAAGGTCATTACGGGCCAATCCGCAGTTTCTTTTGAAGAAGAAGGGAAAAAAATTCGGTTAGAAGATGACACTGTACTGGACTCAGACCTGACATTATTGTCTATCGGGGTCCAACCAGAATCAAGATTAGCAGCGGAAGCTGGGATCACTACTGGTATTCGAGGAGGAATCCTTGTAGACGAAAACTACCAAACGTCGCAAAAAGACATTTACGCTGTCGGAGATGCTATCGTCACGAAACAACAATTAACTGGAGAAGATGCGTTGATTTCTTTAGCCTCACCAGCTAACCGTCAAGGCCGGCAAGTCGCAGACGTGATCGCTGGTCTGCCGAGGAAAAACCGTGGCAATATTGGAACTGCTATCCTGCGAGTCTTTGGGCTTACAGCAGCCATGACCGGATTAAGCGAGAAAGCAGCAGTATCTGCGGGCTTGCAGCCAGCTGTGATTCATGTCAGCGGAAAAGATCATGCTGGCTATTACCCTGATGCTAAAGATCTGCTATTGAAATTGATTTTTAATAAAGAGACAGGTACTCTCTATGGTGCTCAGGCCGTTGGACAGAGTGGCGTCGATAAACGAATGGATGTATTAGCCACAGCCATCAAAAGTGGATTGACGGTGGCAGATTTAGCAGAACTGGAACTGAGTTATGCACCGCCTTTTGGTTCCGCCAAAGATCCAGTGAACCTGATCGGCTATGCGGCATTGAATCTAATCGAAGGGATCAGTGAGTCAATCCAGTGGCATGAACTTTCTGCAGAATTAGCTGCCGGCAAACAATTACTAGATGTCCGCAATACAGCGGAAATGACTGGCCGCTTCAAAAACGCCCTGCATATTCCGCTGAATGAATTACGAGACCGACTGACTGAACTTGATCCGACTGCTTCTTATATCGTCAGCTGTCATAGCGGACTGCGAAGCTATTTAGCCGAACGGATTCTCAAACAATCTGGCTACGAGGCAAAAAATCTAGACGGGGCTTTTGCGCTTTATCAAACCGTCAGACCGGAGGAAATCATTCATGTATCGCTCGATCACAATGCCTGAATTTTATCAAGCAAGCAAACAACAGAAGTTCCACCTGATTGATGTCAGAGAAGTCGATGAATTTATCAGCGGCCATGTACCAAATGCGCAAAATAATCCGTTATCTCACTTCACTACTGCCAATTTGGAGAAAGACCTTGACTACTACGTGATTTGTCACTCAGGTGCTCGGTCAGAGCAAGCCTGTCACTATATGGACCAGCAAGGGTTCAAGGCGATCAATGTATTAGGCGGCACTTCTGCTTGGCCAGGTGAACTCGTTTAAAACACGTTACACCAAATAAAACCCAATGACCGCTACTTTGATCCAAGTAGCAGTCATTGGGTTTTGGTTTAAACTCGTCAGCTAACTATTCAAAAACAAATTGATTGTGGTAAAGTTCGGCATAAAACCCGTTTTCTGCCAATAATTCTTGATGGCTTCCTTCTTCGATGACTTGCCCCTCCCGCAAGACAACGATTCGATCGGCATTCAAAATCGTCTTTAGACGATGGGCGATGACAAAACTGGTCCGCCCTTTGATGGCTTCATCCATTGCTTGCTGAATCTTTGCTTCCGTCACCGTATCAACATTACTGGTAGCTTCATCCAAAATCAATAAAGATGGATTGGTCAAAATCGTGCGAGCGATACTCATCAACTGCTTTTGCCCGGTACTGAATAGATTGTTTTCTTCCGTGATTGGTGTATCATACCCTTGTTCTAACGTCATGATAAATTCATGGATGTTGGCCTGTTTTGCTGCTGCAATAATCGCTTCCTCACTGGCATCCGGCTTACCAAAAGCAATATTTTCCCGAATCGTCCCAGAAAACAGTACCGAATCTTGCAACACGATCCCCACATGCTCCCGCAATGCATCTAAATCTAACTGTCGAATGTCCTGACCATCAAATGTTACTGAGCCATTCGTCACATCATAGAAGCGATTCAAAAGATTCATGATGGTTGTCTTTCCAGAACCAGTTGGTCCTACCAATGCCACCATTTCACCCTTTTTGACATGGATGGTGACATCTTTAAGGATTAAACGATCACTATCATAACCGAAATCAACATGATTCAATGCCACTTCTTGCTTGATACCAGTGATTTTTTCACCATTTGCCGGTTTTTCTTCATCCGGTTCATCAAACATCTCATTCAAACGACGGGCGCCAGTGATTGCCAATTGAATCATGCTGTAACCAGAAGAAATCTGCATCAACGGTTGATAGTATTGTTGAGAATATTGAACGAAAGTCACCACAAGGCCTAGAGCAACTGAACGTTCCAAATCCCCATTCAATGCTAACCAACCGCCAAAGAAAATCACGATCGCCGTGTTGACCAGCGACATTCCTTGCATCATTGGGAAAAGCAATCCTGAGTATACTTGTCCTTTGTAAGTGGCTTCCCGAACACTTTGGTTGTGCTGCAAAAATCCATCAATCGTTTCTTCTTGAAGACCGTTGGTGATGATGATCCGTTGGCCGCTGATTTTTTCATCAATGTACCCGTTTAGTTTTCCTACTTCATCTTGCTGCAGATCGACATATTTGCGAGCTTTTTGGATCACAATGACTGCAATCAGGATGGCAATTGGTGTAGACGCAATCGTCGCCCAAGCTAATGTGACATTTTGTCGGAACATCATGATCAAAATCCCGATCATCAATACCACATTGGTCAATACTTGCAGCAATGCTTGATTCAAGCTGTTTTGAATGTTATCCAAATCGCTGGTAAAACGACTCAAAATTTCACCATCTTGATGGGAATCAAAAAATTTGATCGTCAATTTTTCCAATTTATTGAATAACCCGATTCGCATCCGATTGGTGGATTTCCCCACCACTTGCGTGAACAAGATACTATAAATAAAGTTTGCTCCACTTGCCAATACGTAAAACAGCAGTAACTTCCAGATGACAGATACGAATTTTGACTTGTCATCTACGCCTTGCATCAATCCACCAACATAATTCGCTAATTCCTGAAAGGCTTGCCCCACATAGACCGGTGCTTGGACTTGCAGATAAGTGGCTGCAATCACGGTAATGAAAATGAAAAAGAAAGAGAGTTTGTATCGTTTTAAATAGTGATAAAAAAACTTGCTTGCTTTGATCAAATCCGTCATAGTTATTCAGCTCCTTTCTGAGTCTCAAAAATTTCCTGATAAATTGGATTGTTGGCAGCTAACTCTTGATGGGTACCTACTCCAACCAGACGACCTTTATCCAACACCAGGATGCGGTCCGCATTCACAACAGAAGCAATTTTCTGTGCAATGATGATCGTGGTGGTAGCTTGCAGTTCTTTTTCAAAGGCTTCACGAACCAGTTTTTCCGAACGAGCATCCAATGCACTCGTACTATCATCTAGAATCAAGATTTTTGGTTCCCCGATGACACCTCGTGAAATAGACAGCCGTTGCTTTTGACCACCAGAAAAATTACTGCTTCGTTCCGCTACGGGTGCTTCAAAACGGTTCGTCAATTTTTGAATGAATTCACTTGCCTGCGCGATTTCTGTTGCATGGGTCATTTCAGGGACAGTGGCGTTCTTTTTGCCGTGGCGCAGATTTTGGGCAATGGTTCCGGAGAAAAGAATCGCTTTTTGTAGAACAAAGGAAACGGTTTGACGTAAGCTTTGCTCATTTACTTCTCGTAAATCGACGCCTCCAACTCGCACGGTTCCTTCTGTTGGATCAAACAAGCGCGGAATCAATTGAGCTAATGTCGATTTCCCTGCACCAGTTGCCCCGACGATCCCAATCATTTCTCCAGGAGCGATTGAAAAACTGATGTCTGTCAAAGCATTTTTCTCATCCCCAGGATAACGGAAAGAAACGTGCTCGAATGCCACACTGCCTGCTAATTCTTGCTGTGGAACATCTTTGTAGGACAAGTCTGGTTCGGTAACCAGAATTTCTTTCAATCGTTTGAGAGAGACCGCTGCCCGAGAAGTCATCATCATCATCATACCGCCGATAATGATCGCCATCATGATCTGCATCAAATAATTCATGAAAGAAGCGATTCCCCCGATCAATGTCGGATCGTCTTTTGCAAGGTCGCTGACAAAGAAGATCGCGCCTACGACCGCTAAGTTGGCTGCCAGCATAAAGGACGGAATCATCACAGAGAAAAGCGTACCAACGATGATGTTGTGTTTTGTTAGTTCGTCGCTGACTTTCGTGAAACTGTTCAATTGATTTTTTTCTTGAACAAATGATTTCACCACACGAATCCCTAAAAGGTTTTCTTTTGCTGCACTATTGATTTTGTCGATCAAATTTTGAATGATCATGAAATGTTTGCCCATCTGTGTAAAAGAAAGACCAGTAATGATCACTACTGCAACGATCAATGCGACGATTACCCACCAAAGTTGAGGCATCGTGGTCATGGCTAAGATAAAGGCACCAATAAATAAGAAAGGAATCCGAAACAACGACTGCAAGGAGATCATCACTAAATTTTGGATTTGGGTGATGTCATTGGTCAGTCGAACCACCAGATTTCCTGCTGAGAATTTCTCGATATTACCAAACGAGAAAGTTTGGATTTTACGAAAGGCTTCTTCACGAATATCCGCACTGACTCCTTGCGCTACTTTGGCAGAGAAAATAGTATTGATGACCCCAGCCACCAGCCCAAACACGGCTAGACCGATCAATTGGACCCCAATCGATTTCATTTCATTGTCGTCTTCTTTAATGATTGCTTCCAATACTTGTTGCAGCAGCTTCGGCTGCCATAACGTAGCCAGTACCATGACAGCTACAGAAACCAGCGCAATGAAGACAGCGCCTTTGTATTTCTTTACATGGCGTAAAACAAGATCCATCTTAAAACACACTCCTTTACAGTTTGACAGGCATTATTTAACACTGTAAAATAAAGCCGGACAATAATTTACCATTTTTAGAAAAATGTTGCAAGCGAACAAAGGATGATTTTTTTATGGGACAAAAGTTATCAAAAGAATCAATTATTCATGCGGCTTTTGCCTACCTAAAGGAAACATCTGACCTTTCTCAGTTAACCATGCGCAAATTGGCAAAAGTACTTTCTGTTCAAGCACCGGCATTGTATTGGTATTTCACGAATAAACAAGAGCTGTTGCAAGCGATGGCTGAAACGATGGAAAATGATCTGCCGGATGTCCCTGCGGGTAGCTGGCAAGAACAGTTGCAAACCTTTATGGCCAATTACTACGATCTCTATCTCCAATATCCCTGTGGTGCAGAACTAGAGATTCATACGATTCCTTCCTATCCTAGCCGACTGCTGCATTTAGAGCAAATGATCACTATATTGATCGAAGCCGGCTTCACTCCTGCCCAAAGCCGTCAAACCGTTCAGGCATTGCATCATCTCTTATTGGGACACTTACTCGATCGTCAAAAAGAAGAACAATTACGAGCAAAAATTGTAACTGGCGATGAAAAATTGCGGGCACATGTCTCTGCTATGCGCAGCTATGTTGTTGAGAATCATTTAAATGGGATGGCAGAAGGCATCCAACAACGCAAACAAATCGACGAACGTCAAGTTTTTCTGGAGAGTATCGCGATTTATCTGGCTGGCTTAAACAAGCGAAATACCTCTCTAAAATAAAAAAACGCCAACAAATCTCACTAAGTTTCCTTAAATCGCTTTCCGATTTCAAGGCACGAGGCTCGTTGGTGTTTTTGTTGCGTTTTTTAAAGCGTTGTTAGTTCTTCTTTTTGTTTTTTCGTCAATTTCTGATAAACCAGTTCATAAGAGGTCAAAATCAACTGTTCAATTTGTTCGTCTGTTACCTCATCCGCTGCTAGACGAATAGAATTCCAGTGGGTTTTATTGGCATAGTATCCGGGAATAATCGCCTCAGGGTATTGTTCACGTAATTCTTCATTGACTTCCGGTTTATTTTTCAACGTAATGATCGCATCATCATTCGCTTCAGGACTCATCATACCAAGCTGTTTGCCGATTAGACCAAAATAAATCGTCCCCCAATCCTCACGATAGGCCACATTAGCACCTGCCAATGACTGACCGTAACTTTTCAGGCGATCGATTCGTTGTTGGATCTGATTATTCATTGCCATCCCTCCGGTTTGAAACTGATTTTTTCTTTAGTGTACCATATCTTAGAGGGTTTCTTTCATAAGCAAACTGTTGATTTAGATAAAAAAACAGACCCGCTAAGCGAGTCTGTGATACGTATGAATGTTTGGCTTGATTAATACCAACCGTTAGCTTCCCAGAATGCTTTTGCTGCAGACCATGAACCATAACGTGAAGCAACATAATTATCGGCTACTTTTTCTTGATTGGCCGCTGAATAGTCCCCATTCAAGTAAGAGTTAGTCAACTGATAACGTCCATAGTATTGGCCATTTGTTGCTGTATAAGAACCGCCAGATTCTTTGTTCGCGATCCATTCTTTAGCTGAAGCTTCTGAGCCTGTTGCTGCAGAACTGCTTGATGCAGATGAGCTTGGGCTTGTTTGTTGGCTGCTGGCAGGTTGTGAAGCTGGTTCTTCATAAGTGACTGATGATTCTGCAGCTGCTGAAGAACGTTCAATTGTATAGCTGGCATCGTCTGTTGGTAAGACCAGTGTTTCACCAACATAGATCAAGTTTTTGTTCGTAATGCCGTTTGCTTCAACAATTTTATCAACGGCTTCTGAGGTGCCAAAATAGTTATAGGCAATCGTAGATAGTGTATCCCCAGATTGCACCGTGTATTCTTCATCAGCAAACGCATCTTGTCCACCTAGAAACACACCCAGACCTGCAAGGACAGCTGTACTAAGCAAAACAGTTTTCAATGACTTCATAAAATAATTCTCCTCATCTTGTAGCGTTTATAGTCTATCGCAGGAGAAATCTCCAACGCATAGACTAGTCTAACACCAGAGAATATTTCATAGGTGAAAATCTCGTTACAGATGATTACGAATGCGTCGAGTTCCTTACGTTTCGTAAGCGTCGCGTAATTCCTTTTGAATCAACAACGATTATCAACATAAAAATATAAATTAGTTATTTTATTTCAATAAAAGTGAATCCCCTCTTTTTTATTTGTGAATTGTTACAAATTGGATGAATTTACACACAGTCGTAACAAAAAAAGCTGCAGCTGAACAGCGCGTTTCCATGAATGCTTGTTGCATCGATTGGAGCAGGCGTTCACTTGCTGCAGCATCTTTCGCTGACA
Organism: Enterococcus sp. RTP21361st1_A6_RTP21361_211029; assembly: GCF_040910045.1. Taxonomy (NCBI): domain Bacteria; kingdom Bacillati; phylum Bacillota; class Bacilli; order Lactobacillales; family Enterococcaceae; genus Enterococcus; species Enterococcus sp. RTP21361st1_A6_RTP21361_211029. The sequence goes on from NZ_JBDGBK010000003.1 coordinate 17,821, forward strand.
CTTTATCAAACCGTTTTTTTCACTGGAATCAACTTATTCATCACAATAGCAGCAATCGCACTTAACGCAATCGGTGAATCCAATAAGTATTGTAGAAATTGCGGAGTTTCTTGTTTGATCTCAGCCGGCATGAACAAAAGACCGATCGCTAAGATTAGCGGAACACCAATAATATAGAGTTCACGTTCAGAAAACTCTTCATTCTTGATCACTCGAAAGCCGCTAAGCAAAATGATCACACAGACAACTGCGAAGACACCACCGATTACCGCTGAAGGTACGGCATGGATCAACGCTGATAACTTGCCGACAAATGACAAGAGGATGAACCAGCAGGAAGCCATCACAAAGACTTTTTTACTGGCAACCCCAGTAATGGAAATGATACCGGCATTTGTTGAATACCCCGTCACTGGTGTCGTTCCTACTAAAGCAGCCACCAGGCAACCGATTCCTTCACCAATGACACCTTTATTGATTTGTTCATCTGTCACAGCTTCCTCAGTGACAGAGCTGACGGCATACCAAGTTCCTGTTGTTTCTGCTAGTAATACCATATAAATCACCAGCATCGTCAAAATAGCTGAAACATCAAAATGAAGACCATAATTGACGAAAATAAGTTTCGGCAAACTGAAAAATGAAGCATCCGCAACAGACTGGAAGCCTACGCCGCCCATGAACCAAGCAATCAGCGTCCCGATCATTAAGGCAATAATCACCGAGCTAATCCGGAAATATTTACCTAAACGAGGGAAGTAATCACCTAACATCGAGAATAAAATCAAAATTGCTGCTGTCACTGCAGCCAAAAACATGTTCTGATTAGCCGATAATGTCTCAGTAGCTGGATAAATGTTGCTGGTAAAAGCTGTAGGTAACAATGTCAGTCCAACGATCATGATAATCGTGCCACTGACGATCGTGGGAATAAAGTTGCGGACAATATACTTATAGATCCCTGTCATCCCTAAAAGAATAACAGCCAATGCCCCGACAATACTAGCTCCTAAGACAGTATCCATACCTTGCGCTCCAAAATAGATACCAATGATTGCGCCTACTGGTACAAAGGACGGCCCTTGACAGACGGGCAATTTCAAGAAAAAGAGAACTTGGATCAGCGAAGCAATCCCAGCACCTAAAAAGGTGGATTGGATCAGCCCGGCTGCATCCGACGAGCTCATGGCAACAGCAGTTGCAATAATAAAGGGTGGGACATACACATCCATTGCCAACACGTGTTGTAAGCCAAGAACAATGGCTTGTCCTAAAGGTATATCTTCATTCATTCCGATCGTTAAACGATTACTTCTGGTTTCCACAGTATCAATCTCCTCATTTTTCATGTACTTTTTTTCCTTGCACCCAGACCTGACGAATGTTTTCAGCCGTTGCTAGATACAAAATCTTTTGTAATTGTTCTTTCGGTTGGTTCAGTACACCAAAAGCTGGCAATGGATTACCAGAATAACAAGTATCGATCACTTGAAGGTCGCAAGCGTAGCCTTCCTTGATAAGACCAATCGGTAGTCGTAGCGCTTCGCCCCCTCCTTTTGTCGCCAATGAAAAAGCGTCGATGACTGAGATACGCGCATTCGCAACACCTCGATTCGTTTGGGGCAATGTAACATCCACACCGTCTTCTAACATGCGGGAAGACATAACAGCTTGCTTGATATTGTCATACAAACTTGGAGAAAAGCCGCCGGAGATATCTGTGCCTAGTCCAATCGTTACGCCTTGTTCTTTAAGCCGATTGATAGGGATCACACCATTGGCAAAGTACGCATTGGAAATCGGGCAGTGAGCAACAGCAGTCCCTGTTTCCACAAAGATCTCACCATCTTTTTCATCGATAAAATTACAATGAGCCATCACAGCTTTTTCTCCCAGTAAGCCAAAATCCCGCAAGACTTCTGTGTCGGTTTTACCAAATCGTTCCAAGACGTGATCGTGTTCCCATTGGCCTTCACTGCAATGGGATTGTACATGGACATCGTATTTTTGTGCGAGTTGTCCTAACCCAGCCAGACCTTCATCCGTGCAGCTTGGGACGAATCGTGGTGTCACTACTGGATAGACTCCTTGACGTGTCGTTTTTGCCAACTTTTGGACTTCTTTAATGAAGGTTTCGGTCTCTGCTAGTGCCGTAGCAGTTGAGGCATCTCGATAAAAATCTGGGTTCGCGTCGGGATCATCCATGACTACTTTCCCCACTAGCCCTCGTTGACCCTTCTCAGCACAAATCTTGGCTAATTGTAAACTTGCTTCCAAATGAACGGTCGCAAAATAAAGAACCGTCGTTGTTCCTCGAGCCAGTAGTTGCGCAACTAAATCTTGGTACACTTCTGAAGCAAAACTTGAGTCCGCGTATTTTGCTTCCAACGGGAAGGTACACTCATCTAGCCATACATTCAACGGCTCATCCAATGCAACTCCTGCTTGCGGCCATTGGGGTGCATGAACGTGCAAGTCGACGAATCCCGGTAAAAAATACTGTCCCTTCTGCAATTCAACTAGCATTCCTTGTTTGGCAGCTGCCAGCATTTCTGGATAGTCTGATTGTTCTGTTGTGACCACCCTTTTGATCATCCCTTCAGCATCCACGCAAATGAGGACATCCTCTAAGTATTCCAGCACGCCATCTGTGGGTGTATGAAATACAGAACCTTTAAAATATTTTGTTATTGACATAAGTTTTCTCCTTTAACAAACTGCATCAGACTGCTGCTTTGACATTAGCAGTTTTCATTAAAATAAGCATCAATGGTTTTATTTTACATTCATTCGGATTTTTTTCAATAAAAACCGTACATTAATCCTGACAAAAAGAATCTAATGTTCGTTTTTAAGGCAAAAAAAAGACATTTGGTGTGTTCACCAAATGTCTTTCCTTCACTTAAAGCTGAATTGTCGTACCACTATTGCCAGCTAAAGTTTCCGCCGCTTTTTCCAATGAAGCGATCACTGCTTGACGCCCATCCTTGGAAGCAGCAAATGCGATCGCTGCTTCCACTTTTGGCAACATACTACCAGGTGCAAATTGATTTCGGTCAATGTACGTTTGCATTTCAGCGACAGTGGCTGTTGTCAATCCTCGTTGATCTGGTTGACCATAGTTGACAAAGACTTGGTCAACAGCGGTTAAGATAATAAAGATATCCGCATCGATCAGTGCCGCCATCTTGGCTGCAGCAAAGTCTTTGTCAATCACCGCGTCAACTCCTTTATAGCGAGTGCCTTCATAAACCACTGGTATGCCGCCTCCGCCACATGCAATCACCACTTGACCTGCATCTACTAATGTTTTTAGACTGATTTTTTCATAAATGTCCACTGGTTTAGGAGAAGGAACGACCCGACGCCAACCTCGGCCTGCATCTTCTATATAAGTGTCGCCGCTTTCAGTCATTAATTGCTGAGCCTTAGCTTCACTATAGTAGCCACCGATTGGTTTCGTTGGATTCGTAAAAGCTGGATCAGCTGGATCGACCACCACTTGCGTCAACATGGAAACGACCGGAATATGTGCCAATCCGCGAGAAACAAGCTCTTCATCAATCGCTTGTTGCAAATGGTAACCGATGTACCCTTGACTCATAGCTGTGCATTCAGGAAATGGCATGACGTCTTCTTGCGTTTTGCTGGTTTCCTCAAATGCTAAGCGAATTTTGCCAACTTGAGGACCATTCCCGTGAGCAATCACCACGTGATGGCCGTCACTGATTAGATCAGCAATCGATTTTGCTGCCACTTGGGCTTTGGTCAATTGTTCGTGCGCAGAGTCGCCTAAAGCATTTCCGCCTAAAGCGATGACAATTTTTGACATACGTCTCCTCCTATCTTTGCGGTTGTTGTTGCGTGATACAGTGAATATTCCCGCCACCGTATACGATCTCAACTGTATTTACGCCCACAACTTCTTTATCTGGGAAAATCTCTGCTATTTCTTCAAGTGCCCGCGCATCATTTTCGTCTCCGTATTGAGGAACGATCACACCGTTGTTTGTAATTAGAAAGTTCATATAAGAAGCAATACAAATGTCGCCATCTTCTCGCGGCATGGTTCCTTCTACGTAATCAATCTTGAAATCCCCATTGATCGTGACATTTTCTACTGGGCAGCAAAGCTTATGAACTTTTAATTTGCGGCCTTTGGCATCGGTCATTTCATTCAAACGCTTGTATGCAGCTTGAGCCGCTTCATAAAATGGGCTGTTTTTATCTTCAGTATAGATACAAGCCACTTCTCCAGGACGTACAAAACATGCCACGTCATCCACATGTCCATTGGTTTCTTCCGGATCGATCCCGTCAGCTAACCAAAGGACCTTCTCACAGTTCAAGTAGTCGCATAATTTTTGTTCGATTTCTGCTTTTGTCATATGGGGGTTCCGGCCATTACTCAACAAACACATCTCCGTCGTTAACACAGTGCCTTCCCCATCGACATGGAAGGATCCCCCTTCTAAAATAAACCCTTCCGTCCGATAAGAATCCACTTGCTCGATCTCACAGATCTTTTGAGCAACTAAATCATCTTGATCCCAAGGAAAATACAAGCCATCGACTAATCCGCCCCAAGCATTAAATCCCCAGTCATTGCCTCGTAATTCGCCTTTGTCGTTGATGACAAAGCTAGGACCACAGTCACGAATCCATGCATCGTTATTGGACATTTCATAGACAGTGATGTCTGCAGGCAATTGACGACGGCAGTTTTGATATTGTTGTTGCGACACGACCACATTCATTGGCGTGAATTTGCTGATCGCTTTTGCGACTTCAGCAAATGCTTCTTGAGCTGGTTTGGCCCCATCACGCCAGTTATCCGGGCGCTCTGGCCAAATCATCCATACTTTCTCTTGTGGTTCAAACTCTCCGGGCATTCTAAACCCGTCTTGTTTCGGTGTGGTCTTTTCGATTCGTTTCGCCATGATACAGCACTCCTTCTTTTTTGATTTTTTTGATCCAGATAATGGCTTCACCAACGAGGGCAAATACAATTGCTCCAATCGTGATTGGTAATTGCTGACTCAGTGATTCAGCGTCAAATTGCAAAGGAAGCGCTGTGAAAATCAATGAGATCACGATCATGATCATCGGTAGTGCGACTAATACCTTCAAGAACAAATCGCTGCCGCTCACCTTGAAAGGTCGAGGTGTGTCTGTATCAATTTTACGTAATTTATAAAACGCAGGAAACACAGGGACATACGATAGTAGGAACATTACTAGGTTCAGTGAGAAAAATGCCCAGAATAAATCTTGATTTGGTAAAATTGGGGCGATGACGACGACGATAGAAGCAACGATACCATTCATAATCGCCGCACCAGTAGGCATGCCATTTTTTTTGCTGCGTTTGGCAAATACTTTCGGCATATCGCCATTTTCGGCCGCATAGCAAGCAGTATTATTGACCCCTAACGACCAAGAAATCATGTTGCCAAACAATGTCAGCAAGAACAAAAAGGCCATCGAAATAATGAACCAGCCGCCTGTTGATCCTGTCAATAATTTAAAACTATCCATCAATCCACTGCCGGTACTGATTTGATCCGTAGGAATCGCTACACCGATCCCGAAAGCAGAAAAAATGTAAATGGCGGCAATCACCAGTCCACCGGCAATGATCGATTGAGGAATTTGCTTCTTAGGGTTTTCCATGTCACTTGCAAATGTACAAATCACTTCGAATCCTAATAAGTTAAAAATGATTACCGAGATAAAAGACAAACTATTCAAATTGAAGCTTGGCAGCATCGAAGAAAGAGTGAACTCATTCGCAACACCTTTGGTAAGGGCCGTATAGAGACCTAAGCCACCAATCAAGATTGCTAACAGCATCTTGATCACTGCTGCCCCATTCAAAATCCACACACTGTCACTGACCGGATAAAAACTGATCCAAACGATGACCCATATAAAAATCAGTTCGATCACGATAGCAGCCACCGTGGAAAATTCACGACCTGTGATAGTCGTCAACAAGTCAGGACAGACTACGGCTAGAGAGGCTAACCATAATGGATAATTGATCCAGTAGTACCAAGAAACCCGAGAACCCCAGCGATGACCGAAAGCTTGTGTCACCCAATCATAAATACCACCATCACCAATATACGTTGTTCCTAATTCTGATGAGATTAACCCATAGGGCAAAAGGAACGCAACCAATAGAAAGATCCACCAAAAAAACTGTGAATTTCCGATTGCTGCTACCGGTGCAGCCGCTTCTGCCACAAATACAACACAAATAACCGATAAGATAGCACTCATCAAACTAAATTTTTTCTTTTCTCCCATTGTTTTCTTCCTTTCCGGTACAAGGGAATAAGGGTTGACCAACGATTGAAGGATTCTTGCAACTAGCGGATTTCTCTCTCGTGAATCCCAGTTCAGCACATAAGCTGCGACATTATTAGAACGAGCTTCCGCTCAAAAGAATCGATTCGCAGTTCGTTGGCCCCTCCTCAAGAACCAAAACAGTCTTCACGCATCCCCTTGATACGCAGACTATTTCCTTTCCTCATCTCTTGCGTCTAGTTTCATCTAACAAAACTTCCAAGTCTTTTTCAGCCGCTGCTTTTTTGGTCTCGTCGATTGGATTTTTATCCGCATAATCTCGCATCAAGTACACTAAGAGACCGCGAATCGACGTTAACCGGTTTTCTGCTTCATCAAAACAGATCGAGTTTGGTCCATCCATGACCTCATCCGTGACTTCTTCTCCACGAGTGGCAGGTAAGCAGTGCATAAATTTCGCTTGTTCACCAGCGCGTTTCATCAAGTCAGCGTTCACTTGGTATTTAGGGTAAAAAATACGCATGCGTTCCTCTTCTGATAATTCTGCTTCATACAGTCCATACCAAACATCTGTATAAACAAAATCCGAACCTTCGATCACATCGATTTGATCTGATATCGTATAGGAACCGCCAGAATCTTTACAAATCGCGTCTAATCGTGCGCGATGGTCTTCGTTTAACTGGAACCCTTCTGGACCAAATTGAACGAATTCCATCCCCATTTTTGTTGCAATCAATCCTAAAGAGAAACAGACTTGTGTGGCATCACCAATAAAGGAAATCTTGCAGTCTTCGATTTTTTTGCCTGCTGGAAGATGTTCGATCATGGTGCAAAGATCGCCAAGTTCCTGCGTTGGATGGTTGAAGTCAGACATACCATTAATAACTGGGATCGTCGCATTCGTTGCTAAGTCATACACACTATGATGCCGTTCCACGCGAGCCATCAAAATGTCAACTAAACGAGAAAGAACACGGCTTGTGTCTTCTATCGTTTCATGACCACCCAATTGAATTTGTCCTGGTGCGAGATATTCTGCATGTCCTCCTAATTGTGTCATTGCTGTTTCAAAAGAAACCCGAGTTCTGGTAGATGATTGTTGGAAAATCATCCCTAATACTTTGTTCTTTAGTAAAGGGGGGTAATAACCATTTTTGATGGCCGCTTTGATTTTCAATGACAGGTCAACGATTTGTTGGATCTCCTCCTTCGTGTAATTTTCCGTTGTAATAAAATCTCTTTTTTCCATAATGAAACCTCCTAAGTGATTTGTTTGCTTTTGCATCTTCACTTTAGGTAAAAAAGGCGGAGTTTACGATAAGCTATTAGTTGTAAACGTTATCACACTTATTCTATACTTGCTGAGGACAAGTTTATTTTTGGATATAAACCAGTTATTTTCCAAGGGTTTACAAAAGTTTAGAGGAAAGTTTAGCGGAATTAAAAGTAAAGAAAAAACAAATGGTGTTATAATTAGGATAAGAAAATTGGTGTAAGAAAAATTGAAAGGGGATTCAATATGATAGCTATTTTTATATACAATATTTTATTGATCATTCTATATTCAATCACGATGACTTTTGCTATTTATTCTTACTTAAAAGAAAAAAACAAATTATTTCTTTGGATTAGTTTGTATCTGGCATTCTTTATTTTTGACAATACAATTATTTATATGACGGAATTTCTCAATTCCTTTGCCCAAAGTTATGATCAGGCATTTATGAGTGCACCAGCAGTTAAAACTATTATATTTATGGGAAATGCCTTTTTCTCCATTTCTATTCTTGCCGAACTACACAAAGAAAAACTCTCTCCCCTCCATTATACGCTATTGATCGTTTTGGCCATTTGGATGATTACGACCCCACTGATGGAAAACTCAGCATTTAAAGTTTGGCTCTATTATCTGGGTAATCAACTCTTCCTTTTTTATCTAGGAATTTATTGTTGGCAAGGGACCAAAAAGAAGCTCCCTCTACTGAACAAACACTATTTAAAACAGTTGATGATCATCAATCTCTTCTTTAGTATTTTGATCATAATTGAAGATAGCTTCGTGATTTTCAATGTCGACCAGTACAGCTCGTTAGCGACAAAGATTTATAATCGCAGTATTTCAGAGGATATCTTTTCGATTGTTGTTTGTATATTATTACTGCACTTCTTTATCAAAGAACGCCAACCACAGGAAGAAAAACCGCAAGAGCAAGACGCCTCTCTCTTGATTCAAAACTTTTGCCGTATTCATCAGTTTACCCAACGAGAAACGGAAATCTTTGCGTTGCTGTTGTCCCATCAAACCAATCAGGAAATCGCCGATCAGCTCTTTCTTTCATTGGGAACGGTCAAAACCCATGTTCATAACATTTTTATCAAACTTGAGATAAAAAAACGCACGCAAATTATGATTCTTTTTGAAAAGTACAAAGAGACCCATGAGGCAGCTGCCTAAAAAAGACCTGGAAGGATCGCTTCCAGGCCTTTTAAAGTTTAAAAACCAGTCATTCATTGCTCTGAACGGCTTATTCTTCCATATATGCATACTTGATGATCGTTGACGGTCCGAAAGTTGGATAGTACACACCTTTCAGGGAAGGATTGACCATAATACTACGAGCTCTTTGGTAGATTGGGACAATCCCGGCGGTTTCTTCTACTAATAGTTTTTCTGCTTTGATCATCGTATCCCAACGTGTCGCTAAATCATTGGCATAGGTCGTATTGCTATCAGCAATCAACTGGTCATAGTCTTTATTTTCATAATTCGTGTTATTCGGTGAAACGAGATTGTAAAGGTACGTCATCGGGTCTTGATAATCTGGTCCCCATGTTCCGATAGCTAACTCGTAATCGCTTTTTCGTGTCAATTCAATCGAATTATTCAATGGGACAGACTTGATTTCAACGGTCAAGCCCGGTAAGACTGTCTGTAACTGATCCTGGATGAATTCAGCCACTTTTTTATCTGCATCAGTGTCTTTGGTTAACATCTCGATGGAGATCTTATCCCCAATATCAGCAGTGGCTTTTTGCCAGTAAGCGAGTGCAGTGGCTTTATCCGGTCCTTCGAGAGGCGCATCTTCTCGAAAATCTTTGCCAGTTTCCGGATTGAAGACAAAGTTATTCGGAATAAACCCATTGATTGCTTCTGATCCATCTGATAAGACATCTTTGACTAAAGCTTCTTTATCAATCGCATAATAAACGGCTTTTCGTACATTTTCATTGGCAAAGATCGTATCTTTACCATCTCTTTTCTGATTCATCTTGAAATAGTGGATATAAGAGGTCAGCACCGTCTGTAGTTCTTCGTTAGCGGCATTTTGCTTCACGTATTCCCCATAAATATCCGCCATATCCAACTGTCCTTCGTTGAAAAGATTATATCCTGTAACAGCTTCTTTGATCACTTCATAATGGATATTCTCCAGTTTGATGGCATCACGATTGTAGTAGTCTTCATTTTTTTCCAAATCCCATGTAGAGGAAGCTTGATCCCAATTTTTCATCAAAAAGGGGCCATTAGTTAAAATATTTTCACTTGATGTGCCATAAGCATCCCCTTTTTCGGTGACAAAAGCTTCATTTTGTGGAAAAAATGGAGTAAAGGCCAATATCGAAGTCAAATAAGGAACTGGCTGTTCCAATTGGATCTCGATCGTGTACTCGTCCGTAGCTTTCGCACCTAGTTCAGAAGGGTCTTTTTCCCCATTGATGATTTCGGTGCCATTTTTAAATGTACCGTCCAATAAAAACATGTAGTTTGCTTGATTGGCTGGCGTGGCTAGCCGTTGCCAAGCATAAATAAAATCTTTAGCCGTCACTGGCTCCCCATTACTCCAAGTAGCATCTTCTCTCAACGTGATCGTGTAAGTCAGACCATCGTCGGATATGTTGGGGAAATCTTTGGCGATAGCCGGTGCGACCTTATTGGTGTCATCGATTTGATACAATCCATCAAAGACATTGACTTGGGCATTGATACTTGCCGTATCTTGTGTAGAGAGTGTATCCATTGATCCGATTTCGCTTTGTTCCATCAAATTGACCACACTGCTCGTTTGGGCAGTCGCTTTGGATTCTTTCTGATAACTACAACCTGAAAAACCGATGACGCTAGCAACAACCAACAAAAACATCATTCTTTTTTTTCCTTTATTCCTCATTTACGTCCTCCTTTTTTACATGCGTCCCAACCGCTTATCGAAGCGCTTTTTCTAAAATCGTCATCTCAATCAATTCAGCTTGCCAATCCAGCTCATCATATCGGTAGCCTTTCTTGGCAGACTCAAATTCTCCCCGCTGATTGTCGATGGGGTCTGCTCGTAAGAATTGCTTCGCTACGGTAAATCCCCCTTGAATACAGTTATTAGCAGGTAAGCGAAAAATATCTAGGTTTCCAAAATAATAAAGCCAGCGCTCTTCATTTCCGCCTCGAAATGCGCTGCCCCCAAACGAAACATCTACATAAAGCCAACCGTACTCTGGTAGATAGAAGCGCGCCCAGTCATGAGGGCCCACAAAAAATTCTGAAACATATAAACCCGACTCCCATTCAGCTGGGATATTCGCCATACGACACAAAGTGATAAATAAAAGTGCTTGAACCCCGCAGTCTCCTTTCTGATTGACTGCGCAGTACTCACTGATATTCGGAATCGCATAATATTCTCGCATAAATGAATAGGTCACTTTGGTGGTCACAAAATGATAAATCGCATACGCACGTTCCAAGGGATTTTTTGCTTCCGGCAAAATTTCCTGCAATAATTGCTGTAGAAAAGGCGTAAATTGAATATGGGGAGCGAATTCATTGAGCGCTGATGCAAATGCGTTTTTTTCCGACTCAGTCAACTCACGAATCATGGTTTGCTCATCCAACAACTGGAATAAATCCGTATAAACAGCCGTCAATTCATAGCTGTGTTCCACAGTCGCTTCAATTGAGGAAGGGTCGTTGGTTTCAAATGCGATCGTTCGCTGTGGTGCAGCGAAGGGATCAATCTGCTTGACCGCTCCTTTTGTCTGAAGAATCTTGGCATTTGCTACCTTTCCAGTGTCTCGAGGCAAAGGAATGTGCGTCAAGAAAGGACCGTCTTCTTTATTAAGCGTTGTTAGTGGTCTAAGTGATTGTTTCAAAACGATTCGAGCAGTCCTTTGTCCGAGTTGTTTCATTTTTTCTACATTCTCATCCAGTTCTACTTGTCTGGCACTGTCAATTCCGTTTTCTTCCTCAAATAAATAGCGCGTATAATAGTCTGAGCGCGTCTTAACGAGATTAGCAATAAAGCGTTCATGGAAAACTTTTTTGCCGTTCAAGTAGATCCATTCAACCTCTCCTGCTTCCACTAAGCGATCCAGTTCTTCTCGCTGAAAATCGACAAAGGACTGTTGCATCATCTCCAGAGCTTTGGTTTCTTCATAGGGATATTGCTTTGCTTCAAAAACAGTCAAAACCTTTAATTCCGTGTGCAAACGATCTTTTAAGACTTCACTGATACGGGCATTGTTCAACTTCTGATGAATGAGTCTACGTGTTAAAGAAAAATCACCAAAATCTTTGGCTCGTTGAATGTCTTCTGGCAAAGGAACCACTAGATTGGATAGATCATTAGGATCCATACTCACTGCGCCACCTCCTCTTTTTGTTTAACGCCTAATCCAGCCGCTTCATTAAGTTGAATCACCGGTGTTTTTTCTGTACCAACAACCCCTTCATACGCAAGAACTGCTAAATCAAACGTCGCGTCGAGGTCAGCGAAACGAACATTTTTTTGTGCAGCAACAAAGTGAGCTGCCGCTGCGATACTAATATTGGTCTCCCCTGCCATACAACCTACCATACACGGGATATTCGCAGCTTCGCAAATACTATTGATCTGTAACGCTGGATAGATGCCGCCACATTTCATCAATTTGATATTGACAGCATCTACTGCATCTTTTTTGATCAATGATAACGCATCTTGGGGTACAAATGCCGCTTCATCTGCCATGATCTGTTGGTTGACTTGAGTTCTGATAAAGGCTAATCCATCAATGTCACTAGCAGGTGTTGGTTGCTCAAAAAAAGCGATGTCATATTTCTGCAACTGTTCAATCATTTTTATTGCCTGCTTTGCTCGCCAACCTTGGTTGGCATCAATTCTCAATTCGATGGCTGGACCGACAGCTGCCCGAATTTGTTTTACTCGTTCAATATCGTCTTTCTCATCCAATCCGACTTTGATCTTCAGTGCAGTAAATCCTTGTTCCACAAACAATTGAGCATTCTCTGCCATCACTTCTGGAGTATCGATGGAAATCGTCATATCTGTCTCTACTTGGTTATCCTGACCGCCTAACAACTGGTACAAAGGCAGTCCTGTACTTTTTCCCAATAGATCATAGCAAGCCATATCGAGAGCTGCTTTGGCAGACCCATTGCCTTTCATGCACTGGTTCATGATGCTATGGATCCGGCTTAATTGCCGTGGATCTTCTCCAGTTAATGCATCAGCCAATAACTTTAGAGCAGCTTCACAGCCTTCAAGTGTCTCCCCTGTCACTAAGGGTTCAGGTGTTGCCTCACCGATCCCAAAGTCCCCTGTGTCAGTGATCACTTTAATGGTCAAATTGCTGACCTCAGTAATAACGCCTAATGCAATTTTAAATGGCTTGCGCAGCATCATTTTATTTGCAGCAATTTCCACACGTTCAATTTTCATCTTCATTCCCCCCTCTAACTTAAAACTGACTATATCATTCCGTTTTTTTCTTTTCAACACTTTTTCTGAATTTTCTGAATTTTATTTTTATACAGATTATGCATAACTCTACCAACTTATCTCCTTTGAGCAGTAAATTTAATAACAAAAAAAGAGCAAAAATTTGCTCTTTTAATCAGATAATTGTATTTTATTAATAATCGTCGGATGCCAACGAACATTGATTTGTTTGATTGTATCAAGCGGACACTTTGGTTGTCGATCAGCTGTTAACAAACCGTTTTTTTCCTGTTCCACATCCGTCAACTGCGTATAACAAAAGCCGTGAAGAATTTCTGACTGATAGACAGCATCAATCACCCGCTGATAGTCCTGAATAAACTCTGCTTCATTAGCTGCATTGGTATATCCCCAGCCTTGAGCCCCTGTATCATAGCCGATCCCGCCAAATTCTGTTAACAAGATAGGAACATCTTGATGTTGAAATCCTGGACAATAAATTTTTCTGCGATTGGGTTCAGAAGTTAAAATCGTATCTTTTGTTCGCAAACTCGCCGCAAAATGGTCGTATTTCTCCAGTTCTTCTTTCGTTCCATGAACATAGCTGTGAATCCCACAAATATCACTTTCTGTCATCTCCCAGCCATCATTTGAGATAACCAATCGAGTAGGATCTAAAGAATGGATCAAGTGATAAATCGCCTGCGAAAAATGCTGTTGCTGACGATCGACACTAATGTTCGGTACCCCCCAGCTTTCATTGATCGGTACCCAAGTTGTGATACAAGGATGATTGTAGTCACGGTCGATGATCTCTTGCCATTCAGCCATCACTTTCCCCCCGCTAGTTCGTGTATAAACACTCGGTGAGGCACATTCTCCCCAAACAATGAATCCTAACTGATCTGCCCAAAACAAAAAACGGGGGTCCTCTACTTTTTGATGTTTGCGACAGCCGTTGAAGCCCATTGCTTTGGCTAATTCGATATCTTTCTTGTAATCTTCATCTGTAGGAGCTGTCATGAGACTTGTGGGCCAGTAGCCCTGATCCAACACTAGTTTCTGATAATACGGGCGGTTATTTAAGTGGACCATGCCATCTTGAATATGAATTTTTCGCATGCCAAAATAGCTTTTAACGGTATCGATACACTTTCCTTGTGACCAAACATCAAAGACGACATCAAAGAGATTCGGGGTCTCTGGAGTCCAAGTCCATCCGCGACCGTGAAAGTCACTGCGGTCGATCTTTTGATTGAATAGACTGTAAGAGCGTGTGAACTGGTGCTCGGTCAACTGCTGGCGATCAGAAACGATCAGCTCTTCGCCGTAATAAATTCTGGTACACAATTCTTTATCCGTCAAATCACCAGCATAATGATAGGCGATCTCTACGGATCCCCGATCAAACTCACTGGTATAAAAGACCTTTTCTAAATAGCCGTTTTTGTCAACTGCCTCCAACCACACCGTCTGCCAGATACCCGTTGTTCGGGTATACCAGATAGCAGCAGAATGTTCCTGCCAATATTGCTTGCCTCTTGGTATTTCTTCATCTGTTGATGGATCAAAGACCTTTAGTGTGAGCAGATCTTTGTCAAAGGTCAAATAGTGAGTCACATCAAAAGAAAATGAGGTGTGTCCGCCAATGTGTTCCCCTACTAACTGATGGTTGATGTAGACCCAGCAATGGTAATCGACAGCGCCGAAATGTAACAATAAACGTTTGTCTTGCCAAGTATCTGGCACCATCAGCTCTCGCTGATACCAAACACCGTCATGAAAGCTTTTGATTTCAATTCCACTTTGCTTGGACTGAAAGACATAAGGAACTTCGATCATCTGTGTCAATGCTTGTGGCTGTTGTTCCTCTAAGTTGTCGGTAAAATCAAATTGCCACTTACCGTTTAAATTCAGCCATTTCCTTCGTTCAAATTGTGGGCGCGGATATTCTGGTCTGTTCATAGTCGTCCTTTCCTTTTCAATTTTTTTTATTACGAGGCAAACTAGCCTTTGCTTCCAGAAGTAAGACTGATTCCTTGAATGAAATACTTTTGACCGAAGAAAAACAAGACTAACGCAGGAATCGTCATTAATGTAGAAGCCGCCATCATGATATTCCATTGAGAAGAAAATTGCCCTTTTAGTTGCAATAATCCGAGAGCTAATGTTTGTTTGCTAGGATCATTCAAGTAAATCAAGGGGCCAAAAAAATCATTCCAAGTATTCATAAACGTAAAAAATCCTACAACCATCATGGCAGGTTTAACTAACGGAAGCATGATCTTATAAAAAATCTGCCAGTGGGTTGCACCATCCAGGATCGCCGCTTCATCTAATTCTTTTGGGATACCAGCAAAAAATTGTCGCATCAAAAAGACATTGAACCCACCACCGCCAAAAAAGGCTGGGGCGATCAAAGGTACAAAGGAATTTACAAATCCTAATTTATTCCACATCATAAATGTCGGAATCAACGTCACTGCACCTGGAAGCATCATTGTCGCAATGACCATCGCAAACCACATATTCTTGTATTTAAAGTTCAAGCGGCCAAATGCGTAACCGCATAAGCAAGAAGTAAAGATATTCCCGATAATGCAGGGAATAATAATCAAAAACGTGTTAACGAGATAGGTCTTTAGATCCAAAACTTGAAAGACATCTGCGTAGTTAGAAAATAATAATTGATCAGGCAGCCACTTAGGGGGGAACTCAAAAATTTCATAGGAATCCATAAACGAGCTGCGTACTAGCCATAAAAATGGAACCAATGAGATCAGTCCAATCACCACTAATGGAACATACATCATGTATTTTGCTTTTCTCATGGTCATTTTTCTTGCCCTCCATAATACACCCAATTTTTTGCCGTACCAAAAACCAGCATCGTAAACAAACCAATAATCACAAATAGGATCCATGCTAATGCGGATGCATAACCAAACTGATTTTCTTGGAATGCTTTCCGGTAGATCAACAATGCGTAAAACAAGGTCGCATTATTGGGGCCGCCTCCAGTCATAATGTATGCTTGCGAGAATGTCTGGAAAGACCCAATCAACCCCATCACCAAGTTAAAGAAAATGATGGGAGAGATGGCTGGCAATGTCACATACAAAAATTTATGGCGCCAATTGCCGCCATCTACTTCCACAGCCTCCATTAGGTCTTGGGGAACATCCTGCAGCCCAGCTAAGAAAACCAGAGCGGTACCGCCACATCCCCATACGGCCATTAAAATCAAAGATGGGATCGCTGTTTGTTCATCAAAAATCCAGTTAGACGGCGGCAAATGGAAAAATTGCAAAACAGAATTCAGCAAGCCAAAATCCGGGTTGAATAACCACATCCATAAAATGTTTGAAGCCACCGCTGGAACTACCACCGGCAAGTAGAACAATGTTCGAAAAAATGCCTGTCCTCGAACTTTGACATTCATCAACAATGCGATCACTAGTGCAGCGATCAAACTACTTAGCGTACTGCCAAAAGCAAAGGTGAATGTCACAACCACCGATTTTTTGAAAAAAAGATCATCCATAAAAATCGTACGGTAGTTATCGATGCCGGTAAATTTGAAATCACCGATGACATTATAATCTGTAAAACTAAGAATCAGACTAACGATCATTGGGATGATGGTAAAAATCAATAATCCGAGAATTGCAGGGGCTGCAAAAGCATACCCTGCACGATTCTCTTCTTTGTGTAAATCATATTGTTTCTTTTTAGATTGTTCATCTGTTTTAAGTGTGATCATTCCTTCGTCCACCTACTTCACATACTCGTATTTGTCCCCGAACTGTTTCTCTAGTTTTGGCAAAATGTCTTCCTCAACTACTTCTCTTGGAGCTTTCTTGCCAGTCCAGACCTGTTCTAACGCGGGGTTCACGATTTGCTCGATCGAAGCAGCATCTTCACTGTAGAAGGCCTTGTTTTTTGTCAACGCTTGCTCTTTCGCTTCAACCAGTGCTTCTTTTTTATATTCTGGTGAACGATCGCTTACGGCCCATTTTTGAAGGTACGTTTCATCTGAGAACCAATTGTCTTGGTTAGGTAACCATAATCCTGAATCGATGACATCTAAACTATTCTCAGGGTCTAAAAGATACTCTAAAAATGTTTTGGTTTCTTCCCAATGTTCTTGTGTGTTTTCATTATCAAAAACCACGATTGGCGGACCAAAATTCATTTGAACGACTTTTCCCATTTTTGGTAAAACACCCATACCTAACGCTAACCCTTTTTGTTCGATAGCGTCCCCCAGGGAACGTAAGTCCCAAGATCCTGTGATCGTCATCGCTACTCTATCTGTCAGCATTGCGGTATCAGTTGAAGGAATCGTACTTGCCTGTGAGGGTTTCGGCATCACATAATCTTTGTACATCAAATCCTGAATTTTCTCTAACGCTTCAATCGAAGCATCTGTTCCAATCAGGATTTTTTTGCCGTCCTGACTAAGCACCCCACCGCCATTGCTGATTAAGAAAGATTCATAGCCTAGACCAGTAAAATTGGAGATCCCATAGGTTTTGATATTTTTTTCGTCAAAACCAGCATCGCCTGGATGATTGCCATTTCGGTCGACTGTCAGTTCTTTCAGAATGGATACAAATTTATCCCAATCCCACGCTTGATTGACGTCATGAGGTGGAACTTCAACCCCCTTTTCTTCAAAATATTTCGTACTGTAGAACAGTGTAAGCATTCCTGGCCCTGCAGGCGATCCAAAGATTTTCCCGTTGTACTCCGAGCGTGTCTCTGCGATTTTGTTCTCAAATGGTCCTCCTGATTCATACAGCTCTGTCAGATCCCTTAAGTTGCCGCTCTTCCCCCACTCTGCCGTGCTTGTTTCAACCATATAGCCGACATCTGGAAGTGTTTTGGTACTAGCTTGTGTGTTTAGCTTCTCCATATAATTGTCATAAGGGATCTGCTGCGCTTTTACTTGGATCTCGTCTTGTGATTCATTAAAGTTTTTGATTAATTTATCGATCGAAGCTTTCTCCAATGTATCGCCCCAAAAAGAAAAATTGAGGGTAACTTTACTCGCTTGATCACCAGCATCATCATTGCTCCCACATCCCGATAATAAAAAACTTCCGCCTATAACCAATGTGGAAATGAGTAGACCAATTTTTTTCATCTTCTTTGCTCCTGCCTTTTTATATTCCATTTGTATGCGCATACAATAGTTCAAAAAGAAAATCAGACGGATTATTTTTTACAAAATGATTGCTTCATGTTGCCAAAATAATGCTGTCTGTTTTTCTTTACAATTTATACTATACAAAACGAAAATACATATTTCTTCCCGAGTTATGTGTTCCTTATTCCCGATTTTTGTTTGGCTCTATTTTCTAAATTAGAAATCGATTACATTTATTCTATCAGGCACATCACACAGTAAAATAAAGAGAGCAACACCGCATCACTATCTATAGAACAAAGGAGTAGAATACATGAGCTTATACTTGGAAATTCCTGAAATCAATCCGCTGTTCCCTTTCAAAACCTTTACAAATGAAGGGTGGTCGATCACTTATCCTCACTGGCACAAAGAAATTGAATTTATTTATTGTTTGGAAGGAACTGTCAGATTAGGGGTGGATGACGAGATCATTCAAATGCATGAAGACGAGATCTATTTTTTTTCTAGTGGTGAACCGCACTTCTTCTTGTCTTCGCCAAATAGTGAACGAATCGTTTATCAATTTGATATCAAACTCTTTCAAGGGCATGACAATATCTCGCCAAATGATCGTCCATTGGCCAAAGTATTTGAGACCGTCGTCAATTACAGTAAAGATTGGCCTACCCCGATCCAAAAAGAGATCCAGACTATCTTGCTTTCTATTTATCATGAAAACCAGAAACAGCGTGAAGGGTATCAATACAGTATTTTGAGCAGTTTGTATAAATTAGCGAATCTCTTGTACCAACTGCCATTGAAGAACAAAAAAACAGAAAAAGCCGCTTTAGATAGTACATTAAAAAATCGCGAGACATTGTTCCAGATCGACACCATCCTCGACTATATTGAGTCCAATTATTTACATGCGATCACGATTCAGGATGTTGCTGATCATGTGGGGTTTAGTCCTAGTTATTTCTCACGCTTCTTCAAAAAAAATATCGGGATGTCTTTTACCAGTTATCTGGCAGAATACCGCATCCATCGGGCAAAGTATATTTTAGGAACAGAGCTGGTTCCCATGGCAGAAGTAGCTGCCCGCTCAGGTTTTTCTAGCGTCAAAACCTTTCATCACGTCTTTAAATCAATGGTTGGCACTTCTCCTATGAAATTTCAAAAAAATATTTTCGGCTTTCACTAAATAACTACGCAAACAAAACCGAAATAGATTCCAAATCGTTGAAACCGCATTTATCATTTTTATCTAGAATAGGCAATAGTTCATCAGAGAAAAAGAGATCGGAGACTTCCAGATCTCTTTTTTGTTCTCTCGAAGGAGTAATAAAAAAGCGGGGGAGACAGGAGGGTTAACTGCCGAGATAACAGAGGACTCCACGAAATTTGCTTTTCAATTTTTGGGGTATTTTGACTTATTTTCGAAGATGCTGCTTCTGCTCCCGCTGTGTAGGCGTGTTTAGAGCGTGGAACAAAAGGAAAAAACTTTTGTTCCACGCTCTAAAGAAGAATGACTTGCTACCCAAATGCCTCATCTACACAGAACTTCCTTGTACGGATCAAATAGAATAAACAGCACTCAATTAATTGGTAGAGAATAAATAGTCCCCCGTTTTTACTTGCTCTTGAATCGTTTTAGCAAAACTACCATGTTCGGGAGTATTTGTGACAATGACAGGTATCGTTACATCATATCCCGCTTCTTTGATTTGTTGTCTGTCAAAAGAGATCAGCGGTTCACCTGCTTTCACATATTGATTTTCTTCCACATGAAGAGTAAAGCCATCCCCCTCCAGACGTACCGTATCGATCCCAATGTGGATCAAAAGTTCCACGCCATTCTCTCCTCTTAATCCGATAGCATGTTTTGTTGGGGTAGTCATGATGATGTAGCCATCGAATGGAGCATAAACGACGTCATCCTCAGGGAGAATCGCAATGCCGTCTCCCATCATTTTCTCTGAAAACATCGGGTCATTCACTGATTCCAAAGAGACAACCGTTCCTTTTACAGGGCTATTTATTTTTACAGCTTCATTCGCCTGATTGAGTTTATTTTCTCTAATACGCTTCTTTTCCATGAAAACAGTGAGAGTAAATGAGACACAAATCGCAAGCAGAATAACAATGATCGAAAACCAGAAGTTTGCGTTAAAGCCAGAGCCATCTGTTGGGATGAATGTCGGAATGGCAATTAATCCTGGTGATACGACTGCGTACTGCTTCAGTTGAACAAATCCAGCTAAAATACCGCCAACTGCTCCACCTGTGATTGCCCCGATAAAGGCACTGCGGTAATTGATCAAGACACCAAAGATAGCAGGTTCAGTGATTCCCATCACGCCAGTTAATCCAGAAGAGAGTGCTAGGGCCCTTTTCTCGGTATTCTTTTCACTATACGCAATCGCTAACGCTGAAGCACCAACGGCGACATTCGCTGCTAACATTGCTGGCATGACAAATGAGTCATAGCCATAATCTCCTAGCATTGCAAAAACGAGTGGAAACAATGCTTGGTTTGTTCCTGTCATCACAAGTAAAGGTGTCGTTGCCCCCAACAAACCAACGGAAAACCAGCCTAATTTATCATACAAAAAGCTCAAGCCATTAGCAATATAGCCTCCCACTTCATTTCCGATAGGACCTAATAGAATCAAGGTTACCGGTACTGTGATCAAAATGACAAGCAATGGTTTAACAAAGTATTTGATAGACTGGGGAATCAATTTATCCGCGATTCGATCAATCACTGCCATAAATAATACCCCGAATATCACTGGAATCGTTGTGGTATTATAACTCATTGTCGGTACAGAAAGGCCTAAGAAGGTAAGTCCTTCTATACCATTGATCAGTGAATGAACAAGAATTGCCCCTAGGAACATCCCCATCATGCCATTGATACCTAATTTGCGAGCAGCACTAAATCCAATATAAATAGGCAAAAAATAGAATCCAGCATCATTCACTGCATTTAAAATCGTATAAGTTCCACTTTCTGCAGATAATCCGAAAAAGGTCACACCAATAGTTAAAACGGCAGATACCAATCCGGCTGCTACAAGGATAGGCAATACTGGAACAAAGGTACCACTGATAAAGTCAACGACTAATGCCCCATAATCTTTTAACCTTCTTTTTTTTCGATCAGTGGATGTGTTTTCACTTTTATGCTCTAATTTCTCCATAAACATTGCATATACCTTAGGGACATCTGGTCCAATGATTAATTGAACATCGTGATCTCTTTTTACTGTACCTAAAATCAGTTTATTTTTCTTCAGCTGATCATCATCGAAGGCGGATGGATCATTCAATTGGAGTCGTAATCTAGTAGCACAATGGTTCGCTGTTTGCACGTTTTCGATTCCGCCGATGTGATCGATGATATACTCAACTAGTTCACTATAATTTGTCATAGCCGATTCATCCTCATTTCATTTTATAAATCGCTTTCATTTCATTTGATAATCAAAACTGGATCATCTGTTTCTTAGCAAACTGCCTATCCGAACGATACTGATTTTGCTCCTAGGAACCGCAAGATCAGTGTCATAAAAATACGATTACTCGCACCGTTCAATGACTATCGTTCGGATAGTATAGTGTCTACTGTTTTATGTTACAAATTTATAGTTGTACCCCGTTTCCTTCTCACTCTGGTCGTTTCAGGGACTGCCCATTTGAATGAATCACTTCTTTGTACCAATAATAAGAATCTTTAGGAATTCTTCGCAAATCAAGCAATTCGTCATCTGTCGTATTGATATAGACAAGTCCGTAACGTTTTGCCATGCCATTTCCCGTGCTCAATAAATCCGTAAAGGACCATGGATTGTAACCAAATACTTTTGCCCCATCTTCAATGGCTAGACCAACTTGGTAGATTTGGTCATTCAAGAATGCAATTCGTTCTTGATCATGGACTTTGCCGTCTTCTCCTAACGTTTCATGGGCACCGTAACCATTTTCCGTTATAATCATCGGCAAATGATAATGATCCTCCATATAGCGTAATAAGTAACGCATGGCAACGGGATCGATCTCCCAGTCCCAATCCGTGGTCTCTACAAATGGATTCACTGTTTGAGCAAAAATACCTGGATAATTTGGATAAACGAATTCTCCTTTTTTCCCAGACTTATTCAACCCAATTTCTTGACGTTGTGAATCAGCTGGTGATTCTTTTGCAACATTGCTGCGATAACAATTAATGCCAAAGAAGTCAATTTTTGCTTGGGCAACGAGTTCCATGTCTCCAGGGCGAATATCTGGATCAATATTGTGTTCTTTCCAGTAACGTTTGATAAATCCATTGTATTCACGATTGGCATTGAAATCATTCCAAATTTTTTCGGTTAATTCTTCGGCATTCATTGCTGCAATCTGATCTTCTGGTTTAGCAGATTCAGGATAAAACGGAACCATCCCAGGAACGGGTCCAATTTTCCCATCCTCAACTAACTCATGACAAGCAATAACTGCTTTAGCATGACAGAGATTCATAATATGGTTGACTCTCCATTTGTCTTCGAACCACGTCTCTGGATACTTACAGACACCTAACCAATCACCATAGACGATCTGCATATTTTGTTCATTGATTGCTAGCCAGTATTTTACACGGTCTCCAAACGCATTGAAGCAAGTTCTGACATACTGATCGAAGGCATCGATGATCCCACGATCATACCAACCATTAAACTCTTCATCTACCCATACCGGCATGTCATAGTGATACAAGGTAACGATTGGTGTAATCCCATGAGCAACGAGTTCATCAATCAACTGATTATAGAAATCAATGCCTAATTGATTCGGAACACCAGAATTATCTGGATAAATTCTAGGCCAAGCAATAGAGAAACGATAAGAGGTAAATCCTGCGTCAGCCATCAATTGAACGTCTTCTTTGTATTTATGATAATGATCAGCTGCAATCGAATTATCGGTATAGGGCTTTTTTTTCTTACTATTCAAGTCAATGATCGCTGTAGAACGACCATCCTCTGCCACTGCGCCTTCTACTTGCCAAGCAGCGCTTGATGCTCCCCACAAAAAATTATCTGGAAATGTTGGTTGATCTTTAAAATGCATGACCTTAGCCTTCTCTCTTATATTTAAGTAAATAACCGTTGAATAATAAATCAAGGACAAAATCAATGCCATAGGTATAGTAAAGCAACTCATTGATTTCTTTCTCATGTGTTTGTGAACTTAAATGATATAATTTGTCAAAGTAACGATTGTAAATTGGGTTGCGGTTGTTGGTAAACAAGATCGCTGTTGCTGGAATCTCTTTAAATACATCTAGCATGGAAGAAACAAATAGACCCGAAAGTGAAAAAACAATGATCAGTGGCTCTTTATAAGTGGTTAATGCGACAGTTAGATCATCTTTTGAGGTTAGTAATGTGATTCGTTTGCCAAAAATAACCATCCGTTGCTGAAAAGTTTTGACGCTCCCTGCGATATTGCTGGAGCATAAAATCATTACCTCCTGATTGCTATTGATCAGTCGAACCAAGCGATCGACTTCTTGTGTGTTAAAGCGTAAGCTGAGTTCTTCCATTAAAGAAACAATGTTGCTTTGAAGCTTCGACAAGAAATCCTCATACCCATAAAATTTCTGAAATTCACTGATGCCATCATCAAATGTTTCTGCGTTTCTTTTCATTTCCAAAAAATTTTCGTACCCTAATTGTTTGGCAAACCTTCTAATTGAAGCTCGCGAGACATGCTTTTCTTCCGCAATTTGATAAATGTTCCATCGTGCCACACTCTTAAAGTTATCCAAGAAAAATTTTGCCAACTCAAATTCCACTGTTCCTACTTCATTTTCGTTCACAATATGATTCAGCTTATAAATAAAATTCAATCGATTATTATCCATTTTTTTAATCTCCCTTGGCCAAGTTTGATTGTATCCATAGTATAGCGTATCCGTTTACAAAAATGGGGTGCATATCTTGCACCCACAAGGAATATCCTAGGAAATCAACTAAGTTTGTTGCCCTTCCCTTCCAGTTTATCAATCAATCACGACTCCTTGATTAGAAGATTCATTGCATGTCACCTGAAGATAGCTTTTAAACAGTTCGTATTGCTGGGGCATAGAGTTTGAATAAAATGGGGGCCTTTTTACGAAAAAAAAGAATCAATTGGTTTTTTTACCAATTGATTCTTGCGAATGATCCAGCAAACAGTTGCTCACGGCTTACAACCTCAGAGCGGTTGCTGACATCTGCTCATTATAGAATGTTGTCATGCTCTATTTACAGACCTTCTTTCAGATGTTCTTTGCTAGTTTTTCTCACCCAGATGTCTTTACCAGTTTGTTCAATAAATACTTCAGTTTCAGGAGCTAGCTGACACTCAACTTTACCTTCCTTTAAAGTAATTCGCAATTCTTCCCCTTGATAAAAAAGCTTAAAGGCAAGTTCTGTTATTTCTTTTGGTAGGTGATTGGACAAGCGAATGCCTTCATCATAATAAAGACCAGCAAAACCATAAATCAAACTTAGCCAGCTGCCTCCCATATTTGCCCCATGGATGCCATCGACGACGTTTTTTTGCAGATCAGTCAAATCCATCAATGCCGTATCCATGAAATAGCGATATGCTTTTGCTGTTTCTCCGATACGACTAGCCATCACACTGAAAATCGAACGAGACAGCGAAGAATCATGGGTGGTGACTTTTTCATAATACTGATAATCTTGTTTTAGTTGTTCTAGGGTAAAATCACCCGTAAAAAGCATTTGCGCTAATACGGTATCCGCTTGTTTGCAGACTTGATGTTTGTAAATTATCATCGGATGATAATGCAACAATAAAGGATAGTTAGCAGCTGGTGTCTCTTCAAAAGGCCAGACAGATTGTTCAAGAAACTCATCATCTTGCTTGGTAAGTCCACGAGACGCATCATAACCGAAATACATGAGGTCTGCGGCTTGCTGCCATTGATCGATCAGTTCCATATGCTTTTCGTATCGTTTCGCCAGTTCAATGGCATAATATAAATTGTTTTGAGCCATTTTGTTGGTATAAAAGTTATTGTTGACCAATGCACTGTATTCATCAGGTCCGGTGACCCCATTGATACAAAAAGAAGGTTTGCCGTCTTTTTCGATGAAATCACCATAACTCAACCAAAATTTTGCCGTTTCGAAAACGACTTCACTGCCGACTTCTTCAATAAAGCGGACATCTCCTGTGACCCGTTCATAGAGTTGAAAAGCATAAACGATATCGGCATTGATATGCAGTTGTGCGGTTCCGGCAGGATAATAGGCACTCGTTTCTTGACCATCAATGGTGCGCCATGCAAACAGTGCACCGTCTTGGCTCAGCTCTTGTGCCCGTTTTTGCGCTTGCGGTAAAATAGTTGCTCGATAAGTAAGCAATGCTTTCGCAGTATCTGGATTGGTGTAAGTAAAAAAAGGCAACAAATACATTTCAGTATCCCAAAAATAATGACCTTCATACCCTTCACCTGTCAACCCCTTGGCAGCAAAATTGGTTCTGCCATCACGTCCTGCCCCCTGATTCAGGTGAAACAGATTGAAGCGGATCCCCTTTTGTAGTTCTTGATCACCCATGATCTCGATATCACTCGCTGCCCAAAACTGCTGATAGCTTTCCCTCTGTTCGGCAACAAATGTTTCAAAATCAACCGCTTCTTGATAAAAGGGTGCGCCCTCTGCTTCTTGTAATCGCAGTTGAAAAATCGTCGTCAGGGATTCTCCAGATTGGATTTGCCCATCGCCGCCTATCACCCGAATCGCCAGTTTTTTTTGACTATGAGGGGCTGTCCAAATGGCATAGTCGCCATGCTCTTCTTTCAGAAGCTGATGCTCTTTATTCGCAACACGAGGATCATCTGTTTGATTGACTGTGAAGCGCTGGTCCAATGGATGGGAAACAGTGATTGGCTCTGTGAAATTTGCATTTTTGATTGTGTAACGACAAACATAAAATTCACTGCGCGTCATGGAGGCAAAAGATTGCATCTCAAGATCAAAGCTTTTTCCTAATGGGGTTTCTACATGGTAAGACTCATGAAGGATGCCTTCTGCCATATCTAATGTCAGCTGGATTTGTTCCGTCTGCCAAACGCTGTCCGACGACTGCTCTTGTCCGATTCTTAAAGAAAGCCCCCGCAGGTTGGGTAACTTGCAGATGGTTTGGTGTTCTTTAGCATAGCCATAAGCCCATTCGCCGTATTGGATCGGTTCACTGTCAAAAAAACCATTGACAAAAGCCCCGGGATTCCCAGGATAGTTCGCATTCACTTTAAGGGGATGCCCTGCTCGGACACCGATTTGACCATTCCCCACAGCGAACAGCGTTTCTAAATATTCCGGTTTCTGATGAGAGAGTTCTTGTGCCTGCAATAAAAATCGTTTGTCCATCTCTGTTCGTCTCCTCCGCTTTTTTCTTTCAGTTCTATCCTACACTACTAAACACCCAATGCAAAGAATCCGACTTCAGCTGGGAGGGGCATCTACTTTGGTTCTTCTGACAGAGTATGGTACCATGAAACAAACTTGAAAGAAGGCGATTACTTGGATTTATGGCTAACAAATATTCGAATGGAAACAAGCTACATCAAAGAAAATGGCTGGACCTCTGGCAGCCAAACCAAACGGGCGGCGATTGGGATCAGTGAAGAAAAAATTACCGAGATCCTTCCCATGGATGAATGGAAAGACACGCCAGGAATAACTGTTATCGATGGTCAAGGCCAGTTATTGTTACCCGGCTTGATTGAAAAACACTGCCATTTGGATAAAAGCAAATTAGGAACTCCATGGCGTCCTGTCACACCGGCAGCCAACTTAGTAGAACGTTTTGAAACAGAGATTCCTCAATTGGATGCATTGCCTCTTTCGATTAAAGAACGGGCACAACAATTGATCGATTTGGAATTGCCTCATGGTGTCGTGTCCTTTCGCTCCCATATTGATATTGAACCAATGACTGAACTGCGCTATTTTGATGCACTAACTGAATTGCTTGCTGACAAACCATTTGGTTCGGAACTTGTTTTGTTCCCGCAACACGGTCTGCTGCGATCAAATGCCGTCACATTAATCAAAGAAGCATTAGCTACTGGTAAAGCTGCATTCATTGGTGGGATCGATCCTTATACATTAGATCAAGATTATCAGCAATCATTAAAAACAACCTTTGAGCTGGCAAAAAAAGGCAATGTTGGCATAGACATTCATCTGCATGACCGCAAAGAAGCCGGTCGTGCAACGATCAAAGAAATCATTCGGCTGACCAAAGAATATGCTATGGCAGGCAATGTCTTCATCAGCCATGCCTTTGGCTTAAATGATTTTGAAGGAGCTGAACGCACAGAAGTTTTTCAAGCTTTAGCAGATCAGGACATTCATATCGTTTCAAGTATTCCAATCAGTCAGGGAACGATTCCTCCCCTTAAAGAATTACAAAGTTATGGGGTTGCTGTTCACATTGGTTGTGACAATATTTATGATTCTTGGTCATCACTGGGTGACGGCTCCTTGCAAGAAAAGCTCGCTCGTTATTTAGAGATTTTTGGCGTTCAATCACAAGAGGCATTGACCCAGGCATTAGGCTTGGTAACAGATGGCAGAGTGCCATTAGATCAAGAAGGAAATCAACAATGGCCAAAAGTTGGCGATTCTGCTGATTTTCTTTTGACCCCTGTTTCTTCAACGGCTGAATTTGTCGCCCGCAAAGGTCACGTCAGCTGCAGTTTCTTTAAAGGACAACCAATCTACAACGCATAACCAATAATTATTGACAAAAAAGCCGATTTGCAACAGAAATGTAGGAAATCGGCTTTTTACGAATCAATGGTTGCACAAAAAATGATTCGGTCACCTCTCTTTTGCTGATTTCGCTTGACGCTGATCCGATTATTCGGTTTACTTATGATAGCGAATACAAAAAGTGAGGGATTACCATGTATACTGCAAACATGCAACGATATGAACGCATGACATATAACCGTGTCGGAAAATCAGGTTTAAAACTTCCTTCAATTTCCCTTGGTCTATGGCACAACTTCGGTGATACAGATCCAATTGCGAAACAGCGGGAAACGATCCTAGGAGCCTTTGATCTAGGCATTACCCATTTTGATTTGGCCAACAACTATGGTCCCCCTGCAGGATCGGCAGAAAAGAATTTCGGCCGCATTTTAAAAGAAGACTTACAGGCTTATCGGGATGAATTGATTATTTCATCAAAGGCTGGTTACTAATATGTGGCCTGGTCCCTATGGTGAATGGGGTTCTAAGAAGAATTTGATTTCCAGCTGTGATCAAAGCCTGCAACGTCTAGGCCTAGATTATGTCGATATTTTTTACCATCATCGCCCAGATCCAGACACACCATTGGCAGAAACGGCTCATGCACTGGACTTGGTAGTACGGCAAGGAAAAGCCCTCTATGTTGGTGTGTCCAATTATTCTGCAGAACAAACAAAAGAAATCGCCAAGATTTTGAAGGATCAAGGAACCCCCTTTATCATCCATCAACCTCGCTACAATATGTTTGATCGTTGGATCGAAGATGGATTAACAGCTGTCTTAGAAGAGGAAGGATTAGGTGCGATCGTCTTTAGCCCTCTGGCACAAGGATTATTGACTGATCGTTATCTGCATGGTATTCCCGAAGACTCTCGAGCGCATCGCTCAGATAGTCCTTTTTTAACAGAAGATCGTGTAGCTCCAACCTTAAATGTAGTCAGACAATTGAATGATATTGCTCAAGAGCGAGGACAAAGTTTGGCAGAAATGGCATTAGCTTGGCTGTTGCGTCAAGAGACTGTTGCTAGCGTATTGATTGGTGCTTCTCGTTTGAGTCAACTACAAGCAAATGTCCGGGCTTTGGACCAATTAACTTTTTCTGCTGAAGAACTAAAAAAGATCGACGAAATTTTAGTGCTTTTAAAGAAATAAGCGTTTGATTTGCTCGCTGGCCTTTCCCATGGGGGAACTGCCCCGCATTGAGTAAAATGGCGGAAACTTCATTTCAAACAACAAAGAAATCAAACGACCGCAGTGTGTATTGTCCAGAAGCTATTAATGCTTCGATGCAATAACCCTCGCGGTCGTTTGGTTCTTTTTTGCTACATTTTAGTTGATTGATTCTTTTTGCCAATCAATGGCTAATTGCAGGCAGCCTTTGATGCCACTTTCATTCACTAGTTGCCATGGAACAATGTACTCTTCTACACTTGGAATCGAAATGTAGCCCCCTAGTTCCAGCAAAAATTGTTCTCTGATTTTTGACAGCAAGTGGGTCTGATTCATGACACCACCGCCTAAAATAATCTTATCTGGTACAAAGGACAATGTATAATTGACCAATGCTTGCGCTATATAATAGGCTTGCAGCTCCCATACAGGATGATTTTCAAGAAGAGTCTCTCCCTTTTGCCCCGTTCGTGCTTCGATGGAAGGACCGGCAGCCAGCCCTTCAAAGCAATCCTGATGATAAGGGCAAGTGCCGACATATGAATCCTCTGGGTGCCGTTTGATCCGGATATGCCCCATTTCAGGATAAGATTTGCCTTGGAATAACTGGTTATTCACGATTACGCCGGCACCGATCCCAGTCCCCACCGTCAGATAAATACAGGTATCGCAGTCTTGAGCAGCCCCTTTTTTTAATTCCCCATAGGCCGCTGCATTGACATCTGTTGTCCAAACCATTGGAATCGGATAGCGTTGTTTTAACGTCCCCAAAAAGTCAAAATTTTGCCATCCCGCTTTAGGTGTTGCCAAAACATGCCCATAGTTGGCTTGCTTGGGGTCCAATCCGATTGGACCAAAGCTGCCGATCCCCATCGCGGCCAGCTCATACCTATCAAAAAATCGGAAAATTTCGGCCAGTGTTTCTGCGGGTTCTCTCGTAGCGATTCGCTGTGAAGCAATAATCTTCCCCTCTTGATCCGCTACTGAACAGTTCATTTTTGTTCCGCCTGCTTCTATGCCTCCATACATCATTGCCTATCCCTACTTTTCTACTCGAATATCGAAATAATCCATTACTAGCTCACAAAACATCATGTTTGCCCAAGAAAACCATTCACGAGTGTAATCCGTTGGATCATTGACATTGATACCCTCATGCATCAAATGCGTTCCTGCATCGATCGCTACCAACTGATCTAAAATTTGGGCTTTTTCTTCTTTGTTTGGTGTCGTCAATCCAGTCATCGCCATCGCGATCGGCCAAACAAAATTATGCGGTGTATGAGATGAGCCGATCCCACTAGCAAATTCGCCTTGATAGTAATAAGGATTTTCGTCACTTAAAAGTGTTTTTCTCGTAGCTAGATAAGTTGGATCTTCCATGGAGCCATAGCCTAGATAAGGTGCAGAAATCAGGTTAGGTACATTGCTGTCGTCCATGACAGAGGCATTGCCTAACCCATCCACTTCATAGGCATAGATCGTTTCGCCAGCTTGATTCGTCGTATACGCATATTTTTCGATCCCCGCTTGGATCTCTTGCTTTAAATCGGCTGCTTCGGCCACTAATTCAGGCACATCTAAAATGTCGGAGAAAATCAGTTCCAAATAACCTAATATCACAACAGCGAACATGTTTGACGGAATCAAATAGCCATAGACACAAGCGTCGTCGCTTGGACGAAATCCTGACCAAGTCATCCCTGTTTTAGCAACTGGGGTTCCTTTGCCGGCGAACTTCAGCGTATCTTCTTGACGTTCTGTTTGGCGCTCAAATTGATATGGTGACTGCGCGTGATCTTGTTCTGTCCGAAAGACGGTTAGGACTTTTTTGACCCCTTCAATAAAGTTTTTATCAAAGTGATCGGTGCGCCCGGTGTTTTTATAAAGTAGATAGGCTAACTGGATCGGATAGCACAATGAATCGATCTCATATTTCCGTTCCCAGATCCAGCCGTTCATTTCGGTTAGATCATCTTGGTGTCCGGCAAAATTTTCTGTTTCATTGAAGGCATTGGCGTAAGGATCGATAGTGATAAACATAAATTGCTTTTTGACTAATCCGGCAATCATATCAGACAGTTCTTGATCATCTTTTGCTAAACACAGGTACGGACGGACTTGAGCGGTTGAATCTCGCAGCCACATTGCAGGAATATCACCTGTCAAAACAAAGGTACTGCCATCTTCTTGCTTCTTGACAGTGGTTAATACGGTATTGGCAAATGCCGCATTAAAGTTTTCCGCCCAATTTGCATGGTCTTCGCCACAAAGCAACGTGATTTTCTCCATAAAACTCTTAATTACTTTCGGTATTTCGCTGTATCCCATCTTCTTTTCCCCTTTTACAAAGAAGAGCCGACAAAAGTAGACAAAGCCGCTGGTCTTTCTGCAACGAGAAGCTTCGGGTAGTTGATGTTCAAGACTGTTCAATCCTCCATCCTATGCCCGATTTGCTAAGAATGAACCAACCTTCGCTGATCTTGAAAATCTGCTGCCAGTCCTTTCGCTTTGTCTACTGATATTTCTCTTCAAACTTTAAATGATTGCAGCACTTTCTAATGCCATGACCCCTGATAATTGGTCAGACAAGAAAACACTAGTTGGAATTTCTGCGACTAACCAGTCTCGGTAAGCTAACAGATGTCCTTCCTTCTGACTATGCTCTAACAAGCGTTCACAGCTGGATGTCACAAATCCTTTGATGGAGGCTATGTCTAAGCCCACTTTTTCTGCTTCTTTGACTAAGAGATTCAAATAACGGTATTCAATGCCTTTGAACAATCCAATGTCACCACCATCTCCTTCATCATTGAAGACCCCATCTTTACCAATAACTTCAAAGGATGTTTTGGCACAAGTGATTGCATCTTTTAAATAAGAAATATCGTCAGTCACATGATAAAATTCTATCAATGCTCCAATATAGACCCCTTGGTTGTAAGTAAATTTCCATTGCACATCGATTTTGCCATCGCCATTACGATTGATACCATCTTCTACGAATTGTGTGTCCGGCTGTACCAAATATTTTTTCATCCATTCTAGTGTCTGTTGGCTTGTAGTCAGATAGCGTTCATTGGCTTCAACTTGATACAGACGTAATGCTAGAATAATAATTGGTGCATTTACAGGTGTATTCTTATAGTCAAGCTGCGTGCGTTTCCAAGCAAATCCGCCATTCATATGATCATTCCAAGCAGTATCAAAAATATCCAGACATACTTCTCGGGCGTCAGCTAGGTATTCTTTTTTCTTAGTCAAGTCATACAAACGTAATCCAGCTAATGCGTTCCACAACATGTCATCATAAAATTCATGCAGCAATGTGTTATGGTTTCTTGCTTTATTGTAATGATAGGTTTCTTCTGCTTGCTGCAAGTAAGCCATATCGTTGGTCCGCAGATAAGCATCAATGCGTACATCCACTAAATGCGCGATCCACCAGTAATTGAAGGTTTCATTTTCTTTCTCATCCCGCAATGGATAAACGTTGTTCATAAATTGTTCTTTGGAAGCTGCTTGATAGAAATAATCGATACTTGTTTGTGCAAGATCGGCATACTTGTTAAAATCGGTCATTCTCCTGATCCTTCTTTCAATATTTTGTCACCTTGTTGTTGAGCATTTTCTAGTGCTTTTTGCGGCGTTGTTTTTCCAGAAAAGACATTTTCTAATTGTGGAATAAGGGCTAGTTTTTCGACATCGGAATACCCCATAACAGTTGGTCGAATTTTAGCAAAATCCATGGTTTCCACAAAAGCTTTGTACTTCTCATTTTCAGTAAAGTAGGTATTTTGCGCTGCTTCGATATTTGCTGGTAGCCAAGTGGAAATTTTTGCAAACTCGACACCGATATCTGGGTTGGTCGTCCACCATTTAATAAAGTCCCAAGCTGCTTCTTGGTTTTTGGCCGTTTTGGGAATCACTAAACCAAAGCCACCCGTCAACGCCCCTTTGTCCCCATTTGGTCCAGTTACTGGAGGGACGACCCCATAATCCAAGCCATTCACTTTATCATAATCTGCTAATGCCCAAGGTCCGTTATAGGTCATCGCAACTTTACCAGCTGCAAATGCATCAGATCCATCATTAAATCCTTGTTGATAGACCTTCGCTTGATTCATTAATTGATCCCAGAAATCAAGAACGGTCATTCCTGCCTCAGAATTAAAAGCAGTGGCAGTATTATCAGCGTTCAGCATGGTTCCGCCAGCTTGCTGCAACCACATATTGAACAATCCAACGTCATCAAGAGAAAAACCAGCTTGCACTAACGTTTTTCCATCCCATTTTGTTGTTTTCTTCGCAACATCCAACAACTCATCCCAAGTCTTTGGTGGTTCTACTCCAGCTTCTTTCAGTAATGTTTTGTTATAAAAGAGAGAGCGGTTGTCTACTAAAAGTGGGATTCCATATTGTTTATTGTCGTATTGCATTTCTTTGACAGTTTCTTCATAAAAATCGCCCATATCTACATTGTCTTTTTTGATCAAATCATCTAGATCCAATAAGGCATTTTTTTTGGCATACATCGCTGTATTGACGCGATCCCACAAGATAACATCTGGAATTTCGCCACCCGCCATTCCGGTCAGCAGCTTTTCTTCAACGTTGTCTTGAACTTTGTAGGTCACCTCGTATTTGTCTTGGCTATCATTGTATTGATCGATCAATTGATTGAGCTGATCGACTTGGTCACCACTCCAAGAACCCCAAAAAGTGATTTTCTGCTTTCCGCCAGCTCCATCATTGCTTGCCTGATCATTGCCTCCACCACATGCACCTAACACTGTCATCGCTGCTACTAACAGCAATCCTTTGATTATGTTTTTCATCACATTCACTCCTTCGTTTTATTTGATACCGGCATCTGCCATGCCTTGTACATAATTTCGTTGTGCAAAAATGAATAGAACTAAAACAGGTAGTGTTGCCAAAATCGTTCCTGCCATCAATGGACCATAATTTGTATTGTAGTTGTATTGGAAAGCTGCCAGTCCAACTTGGACCGTTTTCATTTCATCTGCATTCAAGACAATCATCGGCCACATAAAGGCATTCCAGCCTGCTTGAAAAGTCATAATACCTAGCGTTGTCAAAGCAGGTTTTGCTAGCGGAAAATAAACATTCCAGAAAATCTTGAACTCACTTGCACCATCGATTCGAGCACTTTCTCCGAGTTCTTTTGGTAATTGTTCGAAGAATTGTTTCATAAAGAAAATCGAGAACGCTCCTGCTGCTCCGGGAAGCAGGATTGCCCAATAGGAATTGATCAATCCTAACCCACCAGTACCAGTTAGATCATTTCCTCCAGCCAACGGGAATCCGCGAAGCACAATAAAGGTTGGAATCATTGTGACAATACTTGGAACCATCATTGAAGCTAGAAAAACGAGAAAGATTGGTTTCTTCCCTTTGAATTTCAGCTGACCAAAAGAATAACCAGCTAATGAACCAAAAAATAAATTTGTCGCTACACCCCCAAGTGCTAATATCAATGAATTTTTTAAATAGTTTAAGAAAGGCATCGTTTCAAAAACTTCTTTATAATGATCCCAAGTAAAGTGGCTTGGAATGATTTGCATCGATCCACTGAGAATCTCGCTATCGGATTTAAAGGATGTCGACAAGGTCCAGATAAACGGCAGAACCGTTGTCAAACTGATCAGAATCACCAAGCAATACCAGATGAATGACTGCATATGTTTTGTTTTAGCCATCGTTTTTTCTCCTTTAGTTTGTTTCTGTATTGGTCAAACGCATATTCACCAGTGAAAAAATGAAAATGATCATGAACAAGATAAATGACAGCGCAGAAGCATACCCCATTTCTAGTCCACCAAATCCTTTATTATAAATATAGTAAACAAGGGTGATTGTGGAATTTCCAGGTCCGCCTTTTGTCAGCATATAGGCTTGGTCAAATACTTGGAAAGCGCCGATGATCAATTGTGTGCTAACTAAGAATGTTGTTTTGGATAATTGGGGCCAAGTGATACTCTTAAATTTTTGCCACGCATTTGCGCCTTCAATATCTGCTGCTTCATAAAGAGCAGGATTGATCCCTTGTAAACCCGCCAAGAAAATCATCATGTTTCCGCCAAAACTCATCCAGACACTCATAATGACGATTGCAGTCATTGCCCAATTGGAACTATACAGCCAAGCTGGACCATTGATTCCAATCAAACTAAGCAACTGATTGAGCAAACCATACTGTGGATTTAAGAGCCAATACCAAATGGTTGCTGTAGCCACCGATGAACATAAGACTGGCAAGTAAAAAAATGTTCGGAAAAGACTGGTGGTCTTCATTTTGCGATTCAGCAACATGGCGGCTGCTAGAGAGACGACTAATCCCAATGGCACATACAGTAAGGTGTAGACGATAGTGTTCTTTAAGGAAATAAAGAAAAATTCATCTTGAAAGATACGCGTGAAATTCTTTAAACCGATCCAATTGGGGCTTTCAATGATCGTATAATCGGTAAAACTATAGAAAAGTGCCATCACTATCGGGATAATTGCAAAAACAACTAGTAGAAGAACAGGAACCAGAATAAATACATAGGCAATGTTTTGCTGTTCATTGATCCCTCTCTTTTTCTTTCCTAACTCCATTTATTAACCCCCTTATTAAATATAATATAAAACTATTTAATATATTAAATATCTTTACAAGCGAATTATATAGAATTAAAAAGAATATGTCAACGGTTTCATAAAAAGTTTTTTTGATTAAACTGCTTGCTTTATTAATATAATATATTTAATATATACATAAATAGTTCTTTTATTTTTTGAGAAATGGAGGCGCATGCATGAGTAAACCTTTGTACCAAACGATTTATGAAGATTTGAAACATCAAATCGAAACAGGCACTGTCGCAATCAATGACACACTGCCTACTGAAAAAGAATTATCAACTACCTATAGTGTTAGTACGATCACGGTCAAAAAAGCACTGGATCTGTTAAAAGAGGATGGCTACATTGTCAGAAAGCCTCGAAAAGGTTCTGTCGTTGTCACAAATAAGAAGGCAGACATTGTTCCGAACAAACTCATTTTCGGATTGATCATCACCAACTTTACAGACTTTTTTGGCGCTCAAATACTGCGAACAGTTCTAGAAACAAATACTGAAGAAATCAATTTCATCGTCAAGATCAGTTATGGTGATCCTGATCGCGAAAATGAGTTGATCCAAGAATTGATTGAAATGGGCATTCAGGGTTTGATCCTACTGCCGACATCATCAGAATATACCTCGCCAAAAATCTTAGAATTGATTTCTAAAAATTTCCCGATCGTTGTAATTGATCGTCTGATGGCAAATTTGCCGATCTGCAGTGTGCAAACGGATAGCTTTGCTGCTGCAAAAGAATTGACAAATTATCTCTTTGCCAAACACCATGACAAGATTGGCTTGATTACTTCCGATAGCAGTGTTTCAACGATTGATGAACGAGTCAATGGTTTTCTCTCTGCGCATGTGGATGCCAACCGGGCTGTCAGCCAAAAGCAGATCTTGTCGAGGATCGACTCTGTGGTCCCCAGTTCTTCTCGCAAGATCGAAGATGATGTGGCACTTATCGTGGCCTTTCTTCAAAAGAACCCAGAGATCACAGCTCTTTTTACCACAGAATACAATATTGCTTTACTTGCCAAGAGTGCGATTGAACAATTGGGAAGGCAAGTCCCACATGACTTTTCAGTTGTTTGCTTTGACCATCCTACCGTCAACATTTTTGACTTGAATGCTTTTATTTTCACTCATATCGAGCAAGACCAAACAGCCATCGGCAAGCATGCCATTGATCTTTTACTGACAAAAATTGCTCATCCTGATACGATTGAAAAGATCAACCTCGGCTATCGGTTGATTGAAGGAGATTCCGTTATTTCTAGATGATCGTCTGTTCCTCTATCGAAGCAGTACATTAGCGATCCGACTACAAATAGACAAAAAAACACACCTCCGTTCTGACTCGCTGAACGAGTCAGAACGGAGGTGTGTTTATTGGGATAGCTGTCATTCTTTAAACTAGACAGTCCTCCTTTTAGTTATTCTCGATGACTGCGACTTCTTTTCTTGTAGGCATCCCCGTTTGGGCACCTAATTTTTGAACAGAAAGTCCTGCACCAAGATTCGCTAAAACGACCGCTTCTTTAAATGGCACCCCATCACTTAATGCAGCCGCTAAGATACCATTGAAGGTATCTCCTGCACCGGTAGTATCAACGACGGTCACTTTCTTTGATGCCACGGTCACGATTTTACCGGAATCAACGAAACTTACCCCTTGACTGCCTCGTGTCACTACCAATTTGGTAGCGTGCGTTTGCTGCCAAGCTAGAATCGTTGCTTCGATTTCAGGTTCAGGGATCAATTCTTTACCGATCAATGTGGCAAATTCCGTCTCATTTGGCGTTAAGATATCGACATAAGGCAGTAATTCCCCTACGATATCATGATAAGGTGCGGGATTCAGTAGTGTTGTCACGCCATTTTCCTTTGCGAGCTGTAACGCATACCGAAGCGTATCTACCGGAATCTCAATTTGTACCAGCAAAACATCGCTTTCTATGATTTTATCAGCTATTTGATCTACATATTCACGATCTATCAGTCCATTGGCACCGGAGATTACAGTGATGCAATTATCTTGCGGTAATTTAAAAATACTTGCGATACCAGTAAAGATATTTTTTTCTTGTGCAACTGACTGAACATCCAGTTGCTCTTCACTTAAGTGTCGATAGACTTTTTCCCCAAACGTATCTTGACCAATTTTTCCTAAGAATGTCGTTGTTCCGCCAAAACGGGCGGCTGCAACTGCTTGGTTGGCCCCTTTCCCGCCGACAAAATAATCAATTTGATCTCCTATGATCGTTTCGCCAATTTTTGGCATTCGCCCAGTCGTGATAACAATATCCATATTCACACTGCCCAAAACTGCTATTTTACCCACTAAATCACCTATTTCTTTTGTATATATAGAACGGGCCAAACGCTTCGCGACCCGTAACAGAAGTTGTCTCTATCAAAGAAAAACCGGTTTTCTCAAATAAGTGCTGCATCGGCTCATTCGTATGGTTGGTCAGAGAATAAATG
The DNA here is from genome assembly GCF_040910045.1 of Enterococcus sp. RTP21361st1_A6_RTP21361_211029. Taxonomy (NCBI): domain Bacteria; kingdom Bacillati; phylum Bacillota; class Bacilli; order Lactobacillales; family Enterococcaceae; genus Enterococcus; species Enterococcus sp. RTP21361st1_A6_RTP21361_211029. The sequence goes on from NZ_JBDGBK010000003.1 coordinate 56,093, forward strand.
GCATCCCCTGCTTTACAAAAGTCTCTTAGACAAGTTTTCACCCAAGCCGAGCCCAACCCATTCCCCATTTCTGATGCTTTTGTCACGAGCCTTTGGATACATTTTGTATGTTCATTATACCCATGACTCTCTTCGTGCGCCAAAAATTCTGGACTAAGGGTTCCTGCACTAACGATTTCTCCTGATTCATTTTTATGAATCAGTAATTGTTTTTTACAGATATCTGTTTTGACGATATCCTTATCAGGGTAACTGCTTGTCCATTGGCAGATCCCCTGTGTCTCCATATTTTTTTTTGCATCAACAAACAACTGCCAAATTTCATCCAGTTCTTCATGGCATGCATATATTAACTTATCCATCAAATCAATAAGGCAGTAACAACAGCGACAAGACAACTACTAGGATAATTCCTATGATCGTAGGAACACTGGTCCGTTTCAGCAAACGAACCGGACTCACACCAATCGATGACGAAACGATCATGACAACTGCTGCAACTGGTGAAATCGTCCGCGCTAAGTTAGCAATCATTTGCATTGGCAGCGCAATCAAGATACCATCGATACCGGCTTTTTGGGCAATATTGGGAATCAGCTCGATCACAGCATAGAACATGGCTAATCCACCACCACTCAAAATACCAAATAACGCTGTCGCGCCACTGAAAATCAGTGTGGTTAGAACACCGGCAGATTGAGAGTTTTCAACCGCACTCATCAAAGAATCGATCACGCCTAGACTTTGAATCGCTGTGGTGAATAAGGAACCCCCGACTACTAACATAACGACTTGGCTGAAACCTTGTCCCATTCCTTTGAACAGTTCGACTGCACTTTCTTGGGCAATCTTAAATGATTTCTTACGGAACCCTTCAATGATCAATGCTACGAAGAATGAGATCATTGTCAAAACAAAAATGTCCATCGTCACATTTTCTCTAAAAATACCAATAATTCCAACGATAATGATCAAGACTAAAGGTAATAATGGCAAAATGGCATAAAATGTCGGGACAACTTTTTCATCCGCCGCACTTTCAACTTCTTTCATCTCGACAAACGCTTCTGAACCTTCCTTTTTATCGCAATACGTTTGCCAGAAGTAGTGGACAACAGCTAAAATAAGTAAGGTTGGGATCGAGACCTTCGCATGATACAGCACATAAGTCAGAATGTTGTAATCCAACGTTTGTGCAGCAATCACATTGTCTGCTCCTAATGGTGTTGGCATGATCGTTGCGGTCATTGCAATGACCCCTGCTGCTGTCATTGATGAAATTCCAATACCTTGTAAGAGCGGATACAAAATAGCCATTAAAATAATTGCTAAACTAGAGGCACTTGGAACAACTAGAGACATCAAATTTCCTAACAGGAAAACAATCGGTATAAACAACGCTTTGGATTTGATTTTGGTCATTGGCTTGACTAAGATATTGACCGCTTTTTGATTGGCACCAATCAAATTCATATAGCCGGAATAGCCAAATAAAATCATGATCACTAATCCTGCTGAGCTAACTTGTGAGATGATCGTGTCTTTCAGTTTCAGAAAAATATCAAAGAAAGCCAGACCAGTTCCTTCTCCTTCAGGATAGAGAGGATTTCCCAATGCCACCGACGCACCTAATAAGACAATCGCACCGATAATCAAAATAAGCGCTGGATTATAACTCTTAATAATAAAATAACCAACGATACCTAAAACAACTAATACTAAAATTGCTTCAATCATTTTTTCCCCTCCTATTTACACTGACTGATTGCATGTAAAAACCATTCCTTGAATTTATTCTCATCGACATCGACACAGACACGGCAATTCTTTTCTTTGCCAAGTTTATTGTTCAGATCGATGATCGTAGCGCCAGAAGTATACTCCCCTTTTGTTTCTACTGCGACAAAGGTTTCTTTGATCTCAAACATTTCCGGACAAAGAACGTAAGCTAAAGCACAGCTGTCGTACATTTTTAATCCGGTACCAAAACTTCCACCTCGATATTTCTTGAAAAGGTGGTACATCATATCTCCAGTTTGATTCATGTCTTTGATTTTTTCGCTGTCTTCAGGATAAACCAGTGCTTTCAACCCGACATCTAATGGTGCGACTGCTAGCGAAAGACCGCTTTCAAAAACGATTTTGGCTGCTTCCGGATCAATCGCGATATTGAACTCTGACAAAATACCAAAGTTTCCTCTGCCTAGCGCACCACCCATTAAAACCAATTCTTCAATTCTTTCTTTGACTTCAGGATGCGTTTTAAGAAGAAGTGCAATATTAGTCAGTGGTCCGATTGCGATAATCGTCATCTTCTCTGCAGAAGCCATCAATGTGCGATGCATGGCTTCAACGGCACTCTCTTCCAATAAACAACTGCGATTTGGTGTTGGAAACTCGTACCCTGCCATTCCTGTTACACCATGAACATCGCTGGCATCTTTTACTTCACGAAGCAAAGGTCCAGCTGCGCCTTGGGCCACAGGAATTTTCAAGTTCCAAAAAGTCAGCAACTTCAACATATTTTCCGTCACATATTTGATCCCTACGTTTCCAGCAACTGTCGTGATTAATTTCACGTCTAACTGATCACTGAACAAGCCAATTCCTAATGCTACTGCATCGTCAATTCCCGGATCCGTATCAATAATTACTGCTTTGTTCATAAGTAAACCCCTTTCGTTTTTTGATAAAACGTTTTATCAATCGGCTAAAAATAAAAAACGTTTGATAAAACGTTTTATCATTTGTTCTCCCAAAGAATACCACTTATGTAAAGCGCTGTCAATAACGAATACAAAAAAGCTTTCCATAAATTTGCGCTGAATTCTAACCTAGACAATCGTTGTGTTGATCAGTTAAACAGCTACGTCCTGATATAAACACAACGATTACCTTTTTCATTCTATCTTTGATTCCAACCGTTTGCCAACGCTTTTTTTTCGTACGATTTTTGGCGTCAATTGAAGATAACGCGGCGCTTGTTCTTTCATCGCTGATAATAAAGAAGCAACTGCTTTTTCCCCCAGAACTGTCACATCTTGTTCGACAGAAGTAAGTGGTACTTCTAATAAATCATTTAAAATCAAATTATCATAGCCAACGATGGACATTTCTTCTGGGATATTGATTCCTAACTCCTTGGCTCTTTTCATGATCCCTAAAGCAATCAAATCATTTCCCGCCACGATACCGGTGATTGCTTGATTGTTCAAAAGCTGGTCTGCTTTGTCATAGGCATCTTCAAACTGAAATTTTGTGACCACCCGCCAGCTTTCTTGCTGGGGCAGCTGCGCTTCTTTCAGAGCATCCAGATATCCTTGGTAGCGATAAATACAGTTGATATTTTTATCGGGGTTCATCATAATACCAATGTTTTGATGGCCATTATTGATCAATTCCATGGTCGCAAGATAGCCGCCTTGTCGATTATTATAAAACACTTGTCCAACCGGAAAATTATCCAACCCTCGATCAACCAGCACCAATGGTACAGAAATACTGCTTAAAAACTCTTTCAACTCTTCTTCGTAAGTATAAGATTCACTCGAAAGGGCTAGTAACAGTCCATCCACATTACGATCGATCAATAATTGAATCAATTCTTTCTCTGCCGCAAAGTGATCATCTGAATTGACTAAAATCAAAAGGTAACCAATTTTTCGCAACTGGTCTTCCAGTACTTTTGCTAATTGTGCAAAGAAAGGATTATTGATGTCTGGTATGACCAATCCGATCGTATTTGTTTTGTTTAGCACTAAACTTTTTGCCGCAATATTAGGCGAATAATTATTTTCCTTCGCTAATTGTTTGATCAAGCGTTTTTTCTTTTCCGAGATGCGAATCGGTTTGTCATTTAAGACTTGTGAGACAGCAGCGATTGAGACGCCTACTTCTTCAGCGATATCTTTCAAGCGGATCTTCACTCTTCTTCTCCTCGCTTTCCTGTTTTATTCTACGCCAGTCCTTAAGGTTCGTCCTTTCTCTATTCTATCATAGCTCTGTTTATGTAAGACATTCAGAGTCAAACGATTGGCTATTTTTTCTGACATGAGTATTTGGAATTCGCCTACGTAAAGAGCGCCTATTGCGTTTTTAAAATACAGCACCCATGAAACATAACAATGACCGGACGTTCTTTTGGGTTTCGAGAAGTCCGGTCCTGTTCTTTTACACGTTTCCTTAGTTTAATCATTCTTTGCGTGAGTGATCTTGGTTCTAACTAAATATTAAATCGAACCCAATCGGCAAAAAGCTCGGGCCAACGAACCACCGAGTCTTCAATGGCGTGTTCGCCACCACTGGCCGTTTCTTTGGTTCCGAGACTTAGACCATGCCCACCTCTAGGAAAAATGTGTAATTCATAAGGAATGTCAAACTTACGCAGTTGTTTTGCAAACAAGAGACTGTTTTCTGCCGGTACCAGACCATCTTCCAATGTGTGCCATAAAAATGTTGGTGGTGTGTTGCGACTTACTTGCTTTTCAAGGGAAAGCTGCGCCTTTTGTTCGTCATAACGGTTTCCTAAAAGAGCACGGAAAGACCCTTCATGAGCAAATTCACCGCTTGAAAGAACCGGATAACTTAGCAACAACCCATTTGGGCGCCATTCGTGATTGGCTCCTGACAATGTTTCTGTTAAAAAGTCTTCTTGCCAAAATACGCCCAAACTTGCTGCTAAATGCCCACCAGCCGAAAAGCCCGCGACAATGATTTTCTCCGGATCAACGTGCCACTGTGAATGATTTTGGCGAATCAATTGAACGCTCGCAGCAAGCTCTTGCAATGCTAATGGGTACACATGGGGTTTGATACTATAGTGGAGAACAAATGCCTGAAACCCAAAACTCATCATCTTGATTGCTATGGGTTCAGCCTCACGGTCTGATAAAAACTCATAGCCTCCGCCAGGACAAATAATGATTACCGGTCGCAACCGATCCTGCTCCATCTCTTCAGAGTTGTCAATCACATAGGTAGTAAGCGTTGCTTCACTTTTAGAAAACGGTTGGATCACTTCATGGATCATAGTAATTGCCTCATTTCATGATAATTTTGCTAACAACTGGTTCTTTGATTTGTAGATGAGTATACTAGATTTTTAGACCAGCTGTAGTTACTTGTCAAGTCAAGGAACGATCGATGGCGAATTCCTCTTGTTTTTTTCAAAGGGGTTGCCGACAATTTGAGAATAGGTATCCCAGATCGAAAGTCCTTTGCCCCTTCATTCCAGGCTCCTTCAATCTTGTACGCGGCAGCAATCGCCCCATGAAAATCCCGAGGAAAAAGAATCCCATTTGCTGTAAGACCTGTTCATAATCCTTCCCAGCAATCACAATAAAACGATTACATATGATCGTATCATATTTTCAATCATACATAACAGATTTTTGTTTTTTTCATAAAAAAAACTGTGGCATAAGTTGAACAAATAATTACCCGATCAGAAGGGTCGCCTCCTGACGAAAATGGTCGATTTGCCTCAAAAAGCCATAACTTGCTGACTTCTCTGGTAGCAATTAGGTAGTTATCTGTTTCGGCTTATGTCACAGCCTATTTCATTAAATCAAGTAATCATTCAAACGAGATTTCACGTACTCAATGTGGCTAGATTCCAGCTCCACTTGATCATGTGCCAATGCGTAATCCGTTAAGCTTTCAAGATCCTCCTGATCTGCCACGATCTTTGCGCCGATCCCTACGTTAAATGAGGCATAGCGTTTTTCCTTCAATTCATCTAAGAAACGATCTTCTTTGATTTTTGCTGCGGCTTTCAATGCTCGTGCATAGGTATCCATCCCAGCAATATGTGCCAATAGCAAGTCTTCCATTTCAAAAGATGAACGACGGACTTTGGAGTCAAAATTGATACCGCCTGGTGCGATACCGCCATTTTCCAATACTTCGTATAATGCCAGCGTTGAGTCAAAAACATTCGTTGGAAATTCATCGGTGTCCCATCCTAGAAGCATATCTCCTTGGTTAGCATCTAAAGATCCTAATGCATTATAGCTACGAGCAACAGCAATTTCATGTTCAAACGTGTGCCCAGCTAAAGTTGCATGATTGGCTTCAAGATTCAACTTGAAGTCGCCTTCTAAGCCATAATGTTGGATAAAGGCCATCGTCGTTGCGGCATCAAAGTCATATTGATGTTTCGACGGTTCTTTTGGTTTAGGTTCTAATAGAAATTGCGGTTTGTGACCAATTTTTTCTCCATAAGCAATTGCCATTTTAAATAGGCGAGCAATATTGTCTTGTTCGAATTTCATATCTGTGTTCAACAACGTTTCGTACCCTTCACGACCACCCCAAAAGACGTAGTTTTCGCCGCCTAGTTTTTTAGAGATATCTAACCCTTTTTTAACTTGGGCAGCTGCATAGGCATAGACTTCTGCATTGTTCGTTGAAGCTGCACCGTTGTTAAATCGTGGGTGAGAAAACATATTGGCTGTGTTCCATAACAATTTGATGCCTGTTTGATCCATCTTTTCTTTGATCAGGTCTGTGATCACATCTAAATTTTGGAAGAACTCCTCTAAAGTTTCACCAGAAGGTGCTACATCAACATCATGGAAACAGAAGAATTCAGCGCCTAGCTTCTCGCAAATTTCAAAGAATGCTTCTACTCGATTTTTCGCGGTTTCCATTTCCGTTTCACCGAACCAAGTGCGCTGATTGACCGGTGCCCCGAAAGGATCTGAACCATCTTGTGTCATAGTATGCCAGTAGGCAATCGCAAACCGTAAATGGTCTTTCATTTTCTTGCCTAGGACTACTTCTTCTGCATCATAATGCCGAAAAGCAAACATATTGGCCGTTTCTGGACCTTCATACTTGATTTTATCAATCGTTGGAAAATAATTCATTTTGGTTCCTCCATTTTTAGTTTTTTAACATAACAAACTAACTTACTTCTAAAATAAGTTACATGAAACCTTTAGTAGTGGCGATTCTTTCGTTGATTACTCTGACTGCAATGCTGCCAATTCGCGACAAAGAGGTGCTGTTTGTTGATACACTTTATGATAAACAGAATAAATCCGTTGATACTCCGTTACATTTTCTGCGATTGGCTGGATTACTGACCCATACTTTACAAAAGCCTTCACACAAGCCGCTTCGTCAGGATAAAGTCCGCTTCCGATTGCCGCTAACATCGCGGCCCCCATGCCGGGACCTTGCTCTGTGGATAATGTTGTGATCTCTGCAGCAAAAATATCCGCCTGCATCTGAAGCCACTCTTTGTTTTTCGCACCCCCACCAACAGAAACGATTTTGCTAAATTTCCGTTTTGCTTCTTCTTCCATGATCAGTTGAGAGTCTTTCAGAGAAAAAGTGATGCCTTCCAAGACCGCTCGGCTGAAATGCCGACGTCGGTGATGGGTATCGATCCCTATGAAGCTTCCTCTGACAGTGCTGTCCGTATAAGGAGTTCGTTCACCAACAATATAAGGGGTGAACAGCAGACCATCTGCTCCGGGAGAAACCTCCCCAATATCTGCTAGCAATTCGGAGAAGTCTACTCCTTCTGCGAATGTATCTCGATACCAACTTAGTGAGTTACCGGCAGCTAGTGTGACACCCATCGAGTATTGTTTTTTTGCCACTGCATGATTGAAAACATGTAATTTCCCTTGGTAATCAATCTTCTGCGCTTCAAAAGATAAGAATACACCGCTAGTACCGATCGATACCATCCCAATGCCTTCGTCAATAATCCCAGATCCTAGCGCGGCACATGCGTTATCGGCGCCGCCAGCAAAGATTTTGACTTCTTTTTCAAAGCCAAATTCTGTTTGTAAATCAGGGACCAGTGTCCCGACTTCAGCTGCTGATTCAAAAAGTGTCGGTAAGATTTCTTCTGGAATAGCAAACTTGTTGAGGATTTCTGCAGACCAACAGTTCTTCTCACTGTCCAGTAGTAATGTCCCAGCAGCATCCGAATAATCCATTGAATAGGTACCTGATAGCCACAATGCTAAGAAATCTTTCGGCAGCATCAAGTGCTGGACCTTCTGCCAATTGTCAGGCTCATGTTCTTGAACCCAACAGATTTTAGGTAATGTGAATCCTTCTAGTGCAATGTTCTTTGTGATTGAAAGAATCTCTGGCATCTCTTCCATGATTCGCTGACATTGCTTCGTCGTCCGAACATCGTTCCACAAAATTGCTGGTCGAATGACCTTGTTTTGTTCGTCTAGCAAGACTAAACTGTGCATTTGTCCTGAAAAGCTGATGCCGATCAATTCTTTGCGCAACTCAGGCACTTTATCGATCAACGCTTTAATGACTGCATGAGCCGCTTGACGCCAATGATTAGGATCTTGCTCACTGAATCCAGGTCGGGGGGACGACAATGGATAGTCTGCACTAGCAGTGTCAATCAGATTTCCTGATTGATCAAAAACCAATCCTTTCAAAGAACTCGTTCCTAGATCCAGTCCTAGTAAATAAGCCATATTCTTCTCCTTTGCTACTGATGAAATTCTTATTTGTTATGGTTTACAAAATATTGCTTTTAGGTTAATTTGCTTAAAAAACTAACTAATTGGATAGTAAACGACCTATCCATTTTTGTCAAGCGCTTTCAACAGTTATTTGAGACTTTTTTAAGCACCTAACTGAGGAATATCTCCTTTTACAGATAAACTTGCACTTTATTAATTTGCACGGTAAACTAACATTACTATAGACGAAGAAGGAGATACTATGATTATTAACAAAATGGGCATCCGAGAGCAGAATGAAGCTGCCGTCCTGAAAACCATCATTGATAACGAACATATTTCTAGAGCTGAAGTTTCCAACTTAACGAATCTTAACAAAGCCTCTGTTTCGCAAATAATGAAAAAATTGATTGAAACCGATTTTGTCAAAGAAGTAGGAATTGGTGATTCCACATCGATTGGCGGACGCAAACCTATCCAGCTTCAGTTCAATCATCAAAGCAGCTTAGCGATTACGTTTGATATTGGTTATAATTATGTCAATGGCATGCTATCTTATATCAATGGTCAACGAATAGCCATTTTGGAAAAACAAGATATCTTGATTACAAAAGACAACGTATTCACCACGATTGATTCGATAATGGCTGAATTTACCCCCAAGATGCCTCCTACTACCCATGGATTGGTTGGTATTTGTTTAGCGATCCACGGTATCGTTAATCAGGAGAACATCACTTTTACGCCCTATTATGATCTGGAACACATTGATTTGGTCTCTCCTCTTAGTCAGAAATACCATACCGCAGTCTATATCGAAAATGAAGCAAATTTGACTGCATTAGGAGAGTATTGCTTTTCGTCTGATTCAACTAATCTGCTCAGTGTAAGTATTCATAGCGGCATCGGTGTCGGCATCATTGTAAATGGACGTTTACAGACAGGAACTCACGGAACAGCTGGAGAAGTGGGTCATTCTACATTGTTCCCTCATGGAAACCTTTGTCCTTGTGGAAATCGCGGGTGTTTAGAGCAATACGCTTCTAATAAAGTTTTATTCGATACCTACAGTCACTATACAAAAAAAGAGCTTGTCAATTCAGATATTTTTGCAAAGGCTATTCGTTCTGGCGAGAAATCAGCGCTTGAACTAGCACAACAAAATGTCGAATTTTTGAGTATCGGCTTAAATAATGTCATTACATTTTTCGATCCTGAAGAGGTTTATATCAACAGCTCTGTCTATCGCAAAATCCCTCAATTGACCAAAGACCTGCAACAAAAATTAACCAGTCAGTTCACTCAGAATACGAAAATCAAAAACAGTCGTTTGGGCGAACAGGCACCTCTGTTCGGTGGTAACGTTCTGATTGCCAAGAACTTCTTAAACATTGAAGATCTGCGCTTTCCAACGGTTGATTTCCTTTAATCCATAAAAATTTTTTTCTGATACAGAAAATCCACTGATTCATTTAGCCACCGTATAACTTCAATAAGTGGCAACACAACAAATGGACTGGGACATAAGTTTGGGTAACTGACTCTCGCTGCGCTGCAGGAGTACTCTGTGCTCCTGCACAATTTCATACGTGTTCTCCTGTCAGATACTTTGGTTATCATTCTTTATTTTTCCTTATATCATACAGTACCAGCAAGACAATATTGAAACCCCCTCATCAATCCCTTCTCCCAGCGGCTTACTCTTTTATGTCTCCTGCAGTGATCCCGCCAACGATATATTTCGACTGCAATCATTTACTCCTATTCAAAATCAAAAGGTCTCTTCCCCTTCTAAAAAAGGAATAGACCTACAAAGTCAGAATTGCTTGAATTTTCCCCATTGCTTTTGATCATTACTCATCTTGGTTCTTTAGTTTTGTCTTTTTTAGTCTTGCCCTTATTGGAAGGCTTGATTTTCCTTCTGATACAAAAAGACCGAATAGCGTTAACGTCACGCCTAGTAGTTTCACTAAACTGATCCTTTCTCCTAGGATAAGAAAAGAAGCAAATAATGTCGTCACAGGAACCAAATAAATATAGAGGCCAGCCATAACAGCACCTAGCTGTTCGACGGTGTAATTCCATAGAACGAAGCACAACGCGGAAGCCCCCAGTCCAAGAAACAGCAGATAAAGCAGATTGTCCGTTTGAAGCAATTTATCTAACGAAAGGGAACTTTTCGTCAAAAAGAACAGCGGCATAATAAATAGAATGCCATATAGGAAGATCATTTTCGTCGTGTCGATCACGGAATGTCCCCAACTAGCGATCTTTTTGACCAACAGTGAATAGACCATCCACATCAGGGCGGCTGCTATAGCTAAAAAGTCGCCAAAGGGATGAAACGAAAGATTTCCTGCAAAGCTGATCAGAAAAATACCACAAAAAGAAAGCAAAAAACCAATAAAGAATGTTCCCTTTAATTTCGTTCGATAAATGAGAGCAGAGGCTAAGCCAATGAAGAGTGGAGAAATGGAAACAATCACCGCAACATTCGATGTACTTGTATAACTTAAAGCTATGTTCTCTAAAAAGAAATAAAAACAAACGCCAGATATTCCTGCTGCCATCAAATAAAGATGTTGACGAAAGTGATAGTGTATCCTGCTAAATTTGGATAACACACTCAACGCCACTAGTCCGATGATAAATCGTAAAAATAATATCGCCGTGGGTGAAAAATCAATCAGCAGCAGTTTTGTGGCAATAAAAGTTGTTGACCAGAAGAAAACCGTGATCAAGGCAGTGACATGGGGATTCTTAAATAAATGATTCATTCTGTACTCCTTAAATACATTTTTTGATATTGTTTTGGTGTCAGCCCAATAAAGCTTTTGAATACATTGGAGAAATGACTTTGATCGGAGAAATTCGTCATCAACGCTACTTCTGATAAGGACTGCTGTTTTGCCAGTAATTTCTTTGCTTCATCGATTCGGATCGATAACAGATACCGATAAGGTGTCATGCCATAGTTTTTTGTAAATTGATGAATGAAAGAACTTTTTTTCAAATTCGTCAACGCAACGAGATTCTCTAAACGAATGTCTTCTGTATAATTTTTTTGTAAATGATGGCAAACATTTTCTAACAGGACATTTTCAACGGGTTCATTCTGATACCCTTCTGCTGTATAGGCAAGCAAGTTTTCAATAAGCAAATACATCAATTCCTCTCGATATAGAGGTGATTTCTTTGAAAGAATCGCTTGGTACAATTCTTCGACTAGTTCTCCTGTGCTATTGTTTCGCAGGATGACTTGACTAAAATAAGGCAGATCCTTTTTGCCGGTAATTTCTTTTACCACTTGTGTCATTGCTTGCTTGGAAATGTTGAGGGCGTGGTAGGTGATTTCTTGGTTCTCCAGACTTTGGCAGCTATGAGGCTGATAGGGATTGAATAAATTCAGATCGCCTTTTTCGAGGATTTGTGTCTCTCCGCAATACAGCTTTCTTCTTCCTGCTAACAAAATACCCACTACATAATAATCATGAAAATGGAGGGGAAAGCTCTTTTGATACTTTTCTAACGCATAGGCCTCAATGCCAACTATTTCATCATAGTGAACCTTTTTCATACTGTTCCTCCTTTTCTATCTATTTTAGCATTGAACCTTTCGATTTCTTGTAAAATATTCCATGCTTTTCTCGGAATCATCCTACATTTAACCTTTCTAGATAACCTTTCCAGACCCTATTTATGAACCAACGAAAAAGCAGATAAAAGAAAGATCGCCTTTCCTCTATCTGCTTTAATTGTTTGATCCGCTCTTCTAGTTTGGATTTACCAGACATTTTATCGGCGCATGCTCACGGAAAAATCATCCCTCAAAGCCATTATTGTCAGAGACTTGCTTGAACCAATATCCTGATTTCTTGATACTCCGTTTGCGGTCATTTTCTAAATCAACAGAAATAAAGCCATATCGATTTTTGTAAGCATTGGTCCATGACCAGTTGTCCATGCAGGTCCACATGTGGTAGCCTAGGCAATTTGCCCCTTCTTGAATTGCTTGATGAACATATTTCAAATGCTCTGAGACAAATTCAATCCGATAGTCATCATGAATCATCCCATCTTCACCTAAGAAACGACGTTCATTTTCAACCCCCATGCCATTTTCGGAGATAAAGCACGGCAGGTTGCCATAGTTATCCCGCAGGTTGATCAGGATATCGTAAATGCCTTTTTCATAGATTTCCCAACCACGATAAGGATTCATTTTTTTGCCTGGCATATCATACACATCAAAATAATTTTCTGGCATTGGCTCTGCTGCAGGATCGACAGGCGTTTCTTTCGCTTTGATTCGCCGTGGCTGATAATAGTTGACCCCCAACAAATCGACAGTATTATTTTTGATGATGTCGAGATCGCTCGCTTGCATCTCAGGTACCATGTCTAATTCTTTCACGATTTTCACCAGTTCTTCTGGGAAAATTCCTTTGACCGCAGGATCAAGAAATGAACGATTGAAAAAAGCATCCGCGATTTCTGCTGCTCGAACATCTTCGGGATTATTACTGTCTCTTGGATAACTTGGAGTTAGATTCAGTATGATGCCGATTTGACCAGTTTGCCCACTTTCATGGTAAGCCTTGATCGCCAAAGCGGAAGCCAATGCTTCATTAAATCCGACTTGAATGGCATGTTTCATGTTACTTTCTTCTGGATAATGCAATTGATACAAATAGCCCGCCTCAACAGGAACGATCGGTTCATTATGAGTAAACCATTTTTTGACTTTATCCCCAAACAAGTCGAAACATGTCTTGGCATATCTGGCATATGCCTCCACAGTCTCTCGCTGGAGCCAGCCGCCTTTTTCTTGTAATGCCATTGGCATATCAAAGTGATACAGATTGACAAATGGTTCGATCCCATTGTTGATCAATTCATCAAAATAATCATTATAAAAAGAAACAGCTTTAGGATTGACTGCCCCCGTTCCATCCGGAATCAAACGGCTCCATTGAATCGAAGTCCGAAAAGAGTTATGGCCGGTTTCAACCATCAATTGGACATCCTCTTTGTAGTTGAGATAGACTTCCGATGCTTGGTCTGGACCTACTTGATCAAAAAATTTTTCCGGTTCTTTGGCATACCAGTAATCAAAAATATTCTCGCCTTTGCCGTCCCCGGCTACCCGACCTTCTGTCTGTGGGCCGCTTGCTGCGGAACCCCACCAAAAATTTTCTGGAAATTGAACCTTCATGTTTCTGCTCCCTTCGGTAATCCTAGTAATTGATTTTCCATTAAGACCACTTGTTTTTCAGTGGCCGCTTTTCCCATTTTGATTCGTTCTAAGACAAGTTCTGCGGCTTTCTCCCCCATTTTTTCTGCTGGCGGATTCACAGTTATTTGCGGCAACAAACTCTGTTCTGCTTCAGAAAGATAATCATAGTGACCAAAGGCGATATCTTTTCCAACGATCAGTCTCTTTTGATTGAAACATTCCAAAGCCCCCACTGACATGTTGTAGTTACTGACAAAAATTGCAGTCGCTCCCCATGCGACTAATTCTTCAGTTCCCCGATAACCGCTTTGTCTTGTGTAGTCCCCCACCACGATTTTCATTTCTGCTTCATTGTTTGCCATAGCAGCTTGCGCACCAAACAGTCGTTCTCTCGCAGTGTGATCCGACTGTGGAGCGGAAAGATAACCGATTTTTTTATGTCCAGCTGCTAAATAATGGTTGATGACGTCAAAAACACTTTGACGGTCGTTCAATAAGAGAACATCGGCGATTCCTTGTGTCTCAGGATGATTCAAAAAGACAATGGGTATCTGAATGTCCTGCCATTTCGACAAATCAAACTTTTTTTCATCAGAAAAGAAAACAATCAATCCGTCGACAGCATGCTGCAATAAATAATCGAGTTTGTCATGGTCCTCTTTGCTATTCGTAAAACCACTCAGCAAAATACTATAGCCATTTTCTTCCGCGACTTTCTCGATACCAGAAACAACTTCCGAGCCAAAACGACTGGAGATACGATTCATCAATAAGCCAAATGAATAGCTACGATTGTTCTTTAAACCCTTCGCAATAATATTCTCTTTGTAGTCAAGCGACTCAATAGCAGCAGCAATCTTTTCTCTGTTCAATTGTTTCAGCTGATGTCCATTCAAATATCGGGAAACAGTCCCTACAGAAACACCTGCTAATTGCGCAACATCTCGAATCGAAGCCATGTTTCTCACCTTTCTCTGATGCCATTTTTCACGATCCATTTTCTAATGATTATGAATCGCTGGATTCATTGATTTGCTTTTGGTAACGAGTGTTGATCCCCTTCACGATCTAATAAAAATCATCAGCTTGTTAAAAAATTGAACCGGTTCAATTTTAAACTATAGCACGTTTCTGTAGAATTGCAATCTTTTTTTTGGATGCGTATTCATTTTCTCTTTCCACTAAATTCCGAAAAAAAGAAAAAGATGAATGGTCTGCAAGATGTCTCAAGAGCTAGTCAGCACCATTCATCTAGATTAAACCAAACAATGTCCCGCTTATCCAAGTAATTGATTGGCTAGTAAAAAGTCTTTGACTTCGGTTAAATCAGTAAAACGCCGAACACCTTGAAAGAGCGCCTCTTTGTCGATGATTGGTTGTTTGCTCAATGGGTATCTTCCTTTTCTTGTCGGTAAGTCTGTCAAATCATCTTCGACCATAAACGCTGAGATGCCCGCTTTTTCAGCAGCAGCTATCCCGGCAAACGAGTCTTCTAAGACTAAGGCATCTTTTGGGAGAACCTTCGCCTGACGACAAGCCGTCAAAAAAATTTCCGGATCGGGCTTTCCTTGCTTGACTTGATCGCCAGCTACGATGATATCAAAGGTAGACGGCATCTTTTCTAGCTCAAAATAGGTGGCGATTTTTTCTCGGGAAGAAGAGGAGGCTAATGCGATTTGGCAGGTGTGCTGCTTCAGCTCCTTTAGTAAATCGAGCAAACCTGGCTTTTTGTAGACTCTTTTTTCTTCGGCTAAAATGGCTTCTTTGTATCGGTTCATCGAATCCCGCCATTGGTCGACAGGGACATCGCCGTACAACTCTTTCATTCCTTGACGAATCTCGGCTTCTCTTTTCCCGGTCAAATAATAATAGACATCGTGGATCAATTCAAAATCGTGTTCTTCAGCAGATTTTAGATAGGCACGGTAGGCAAGTCGTCCTGTTTCAAACATTAAGCCATCCATGTCAAAAATTACTAGTTGGATTGTGTTCATTCGCTTTCTCCTACTTTATTTTAAAAAAGAGCCATGCGTCTAGCATTAGATCGCACCGCTCTTCGTTTTGATACTCAGGTCGATTCAAGAATTGCTTTTAAGGATGCTAAATGTGCATCCCCTTGCTCATAATCTCTGACCAGCTCTTCTGAAAGGATGAAAGAACCCCCAACTGCGATTACTTGCGGATGAGCAAGGTAGTCTTGGCAATTGTCCTTAGAGATTCCGCCAGTTGGCAAAAATCGAACATCATAGAAGGGACCGCTTAACGCTTTGATTGCTTGTAACCCGCCATAAATATCTGCTGGAAAAAATTTCACAGTTTTGATCCCAAACGATACGGCTTTCTGAATATCATTTGGTGTCGCTGTTCCTGGAAAAATCGGAATCTGATTCTTTAGACAGTGATCGATAACTTCTGGAACAATAGCTGGAGAGACAATAAACTGGGCCCCCTTTGCTACCGCTTGTTGGGCTTCTTCAAGTGTTCTCACCGTGCCGGCTCCCACGAGCAACTTCCCTGAGCGTGCTAAGTGTTCGATTGCTTTTAACGCCAGTTCGCTGCGGAAAGTCACTTCAATCAAACGAATATCATGTTTAATCAATAATTCTTCTAGTGGATCTAGCAACGACATGTCTATGGCGGTATAAAGCGGTAAAACTTTCGTAGCCGCTAAATGTTCGGTCAATGATTCGACGTTTGCCATTCTATTCCCCCGCTTTCTGATCAATTTCTGCAGACATTTGCGATTTGACAACCGCTTCATGCAGTCCTTGCAAGTAACTAATCCCCAAAGCTCGATCATACAGACCATATCCTGGCATTGCTACTTCCCCCCAGATCGTTCGCCCATGATCTGGACGAATCACTCCAGTAAATCCTACATCCACCAAGGCTTTCATAATGGCATACATATCTAGTGAACCTTCTGTAGACAAGTGTGCAGACTCTTTGAATTTGCGGTCTCCCATAAAGAGAACGTTTCGGAAATGTACAAAATTAATTCGGTCGCCAACCTCATGGATGATCGACACTAGTTCATTTTTCGGATCGGCGCCTAACGAACCAGTGCATAGCGTCAATCCATTATAAGGAGAGTCAACAATAGACAATATTTTTTTCAAGTCAGACAAGTTTTTGGTGATTCGCGGCAAGCCGAAGATCTCCCAAGGCGGGTCATCCGGATGGATGGCCATTTTAACATTCATTTCTTCGCAAACAGGAATAATTCGTTTCAGAAAATAAGCCAAGTTATCGAAAAGAACCTCTTCTGTCACTCCGTCATAAGTCTTCATCAGCTGATTGAATTTCTTTAACCGTTCTTCTTCCCAACCAGGCAGCTTGAATCCTTTTGATTGGCTGTGGATCAATGTGTACATTTCGCTAGGTTCCATCCCATCAACCACTGCTTGGTCATACAGCAATGAGAAACTGCCATCCTCATTTTCATAAAAAAGATTGGTTTTTGCCCAACCAAAAATCGGCTTAAAACTATAACAAATCAGATGTATGCCACAAGCAGAAAGATTTTTGATCGTCTGAATGTAATGATCGATGTAGTGATCCCGTTCTTCTGTTCCTGCCTTGATCGCGTCATGGATCGCCACACTTTCGATTCCTAGTAATGTCAGTTCTTCTTTTTCGATTGATTGTTTTAATTCCTCAATTTCGGCAATTTCCCAAATATCTCCTGGCAGTTTGTTTAACAAGGTGCCGATGACCCCATTGATGCCAGGTATTTGACGGACATTTTGCAAAGGAATCGAGTCTCCTTCGCCATACCATCTAAAGCCCCATTTCATAGTCAACATCCTTTCTTAAAAATCATCATCGTCATCCTCATCGCCAGCAGCTGGCGTCTCATTCGAGATATGCCAAAAAGCAACACTATCTTCTCCTTGATCGATCACTGCTTGTGCCGCTGATGCAATTGGTGTTTGCAGTAATTGATGATTGATTGCTTCTAACACCATCGGCAAGTTGGTACCGCCAATAACGTAAACTTCTTCTTGCAGCTCTTTTTCTAACTGATTGATCGTCAAAACTGACTGGTTGTAAGGGCTAGCGCTCAGTAAGTCTACTAAGATCAGCACCCCTTCTTGTTGATTGACTTGATGTACCGCGGTACTGATTTTTTCTCCCAGTGCTTGAACATCATCTCCTTGATACAAATTGACTGTCGCTATATTTTCGACTGCTCCCATGATGACTGTTGCCGCATCTTTCAGTCCATCGCTTAATGTGCCATGAGTAGCAAGTACGATTCCCAACATTGTCATTCCTCCTTTGTCTCCCTGCATGGATTTCCATGCAAAACGTTTACTGTAACAAGGCAATCGTCTTGTTTACATTTTCCATATTGATGTCTTTTTGCCTTAATAATTGTTTAGGCAGATAATATCCCTCTGTTGATTCCTTATTTCCGCTGATCACATAATTGATTGTTGCATGGATTCCTTCTTCTTGAAGGATTCCGAGTCGTGCTAATTGTTTGCGATCAAACTCTGTTCCTACTACATGTAGAGGTGCTTTGGCACCAACAGAATCCAGATAATAAATCGTAGCCTTGCGTTTGGCTGAGTCTCGCAAAACTTCTAATCCTCGTTCGCCATAGCTTCCTTCATCCAAGAACGCAAACGCAGTGTTTTGTCGTTCATTTTCACTGATTAAAGCCAATAATGCCAAAACC
>NZ_JBDGBK010000004.1:0-68428 GCF_040910045.1 Enterococcus sp. RTP21361st1_A6_RTP21361_211029
TATGTTTTTTAATACCTAAAATAAAAATGGGGCTGAAGAATCAATTCTGATTCATCAGTCCCATAAATTATAGAGCCGTTTTTTTTGTGTCATGGAACCTTGATATAACCGGCGTGAACCAATAGTTGAATGATAATGACTAGTGTATTCATTCCCACGTGGGTAATCATCGATGTCCAGATACGTCCTGTCAACGCATAAAGTCCAGAGAAAAAGAGTCCCAATAGAATATACACCAACAAGTGATTGTCACTGTGTGCAAAGGCAAAGGCGACAGCACTGACAATGACACCTATCCAAATATTCGAATAGTTTGCAATGATTCCCACAAGGGCACGGCGAAATACAAATTCTTCCATGATAGGTCCGCCAATCATAGCGGCAAGGGCAAAAATCGGGTTTTGCAGAATAATAGTGATAATATTCTCAGTATTCTGCGATGCAGCCACTTCGCCAAAGAGCGACTCAATAAAGACAGCGAAGTTTTGCAAAAGAATGGCGGCGATGATTCCTGTTAGGCCATAAACAATAATAGCCGATACTTTTGGCTGCTTGCGTTCAAACGACAGCGGTTCATTTTGTTTAAAATAAAGAAAAATCATCAAGATTGCGCCGGCGATATACGAACCGGTTGTGGCAGGGATCGTAGCACCACTAGATATAAAAGCGACAGGAATAAAAAATGCGACCCCATAAATCAAAATCGTCGATAATGCGTACTTTTTTAGAGACATAAGTGAAATCATCACACTCCTTTTTTTCTATTATAGACTAGTGACTCATTAGAAACAAAATTTTTCCTTAGGTTTTTACGGTATGGAGCAATAAAAAGAAAAAGCTAAAATAAATTTAATCAAAAGGCTTGCAAAAAAAACAGAAAATGAGTAATATTAATTTTGTGAGTTAGCACTCTATGTATGAGAGTGCTAACGGAAATTCTATCAAATACAATTGGAGGGATTTATCGTGTTAAGACCATTAGGTGATCGCGTGATTATCGAAGTCGCAAAAGAAGAAGAAAAAACTGTGGGAGGTATCGTGCTTGCTTCAGCAGCTAAAGAAAAACCTCAAACAGGAACCGTCATTGCAGTCGGTGAAGGACGCACGCTAGAAAACGGTGAAAAAGCTCCTGTTGCTGTCAACGTGGGCGAACAAGTCATGTTCGAAAAATACGCTGGCACAGAAGTGAAATTTGAAGGTAACGAATATTTGATCGTTGCTGCAAAAGACATTATTGCAGTAGTTGAATAAAAAATAATTTAGTTGAGGTGAATGTAATCATGGCAAAAGAAATCAAATTTGCAGAAGATGCACGTGCAGCAATGTTGCGTGGGGTAGATAAATTAGCAGATACAGTAAAAGTAACCTTAGGCCCTAAAGGTCGTAACGTCGTTTTAGAAAAATCTTATGGTTCACCATTGATCACAAATGATGGCGTAACGATTGCAAAAGAAATCGAACTAGATGATCATTTCGAAAATATGGGGGCAAAACTTGTTTCTGAAGTTGCTTCTAAAACAAATGACATTGCTGGTGACGGAACAACGACAGCAACATTGTTAACACAAGCGATCGTTCGCGAAGGACTAAAGAACGTGACAGCTGGTGCGAATCCATTAGGTATTCGCCGTGGGATCGAAATGGCAACTAAAGTTGCTGTTGAAGAACTACACAACATTTCTTCCATCGTTGACTCAAAAGAAGCCATTGCACAAGTTGGTGCTGTGTCTTCTGGTAGCGAACAAGTCGGAAAATACATTGCAGACGCGATGGAAAAAGTCGGCAATGACGGCGTAATTACCATCGAAGAATCCAAAGGGATCGAAACAGAATTAGATGTAGTGGAAGGCATGCAGTTTGATCGCGGTTACCTTTCACAATACATGGTCACTGACAATGATAAAATGGAAGCTGCTTTAGAAAATCCATACATCTTGATCACAGACAAAAAAATCTCTAACATCCAAGACATCTTGCCATTGTTAGAACAAATCTTACAACAATCAAAACCATTGTTGATCATCGCTGATGATGTCGACGGTGAAGCATTACCAACACTTGTATTGAACAAAATCCGCGGTACATTCAATGTCGTGGCAGTCAAAGCACCAGGCTTTGGTGACCGTCGTAAAGCCATGTTGGAAGACATTGCGATCTTGACTGGCGGTACTGTTATCACTGAAGACTTAGGTTTAGAATTGAAAGATGCAACGATCGACAACCTAGGACAAGCAAGTAAAGTTGTTGTGGACAAAGACAACACAACAATCGTTGAAGGTGCTGGCGACAAATCAGCAATCGATGCTCGTGTGCAATTGATCAAAAATCAAATTGCTGATACAACATCTGATTTTGACCGCGAAAAATTACAAGAACGCCTAGCGAAATTAGCAGGCGGTGTGGCAGTCATCAAAGTGGGTGCGCCAACTGAAACAGAATTAAAAGAATTGAAACTACGCATCGAAGACGCATTGAACGCTACGCGTGCAGCAGTTGAAGAAGGAATGGTATCTGGTGGGGGAACTGCCCTTGTCAATGTCATCAACAAAGTAGCAGCCATCGAAGCAGACGGCGATGCAGCAACCGGTGTGAAAATCGTCTTGCGTGCGTTAGAAGAACCAGTACGTCAAATCGCTGAAAATGCTGGCTACGAAGGATCCGTGATCATCGACAAATTGAAACACGCAGATCTTGGCGTTGGTTTCAATGCAGCAACTGGCGAATGGGTAAACATGCTTGAAGCAGGAATCGTTGACCCAACGAAAGTAACACGCTCTGCGTTGCAAAATGCCGCTTCTGTAGCCGCATTATTGTTAACAACTGAAGCAGTCGTTGCTGACAAACCAGAACCTGCTGCACCAGCAGCTCCAGCAATGGATCCATCCATGGGCATGGGCGGCATGATGTAGTTATACTAAAAGAACCCCTTAGCGAAGGGGTTCTTTTCTTTATGCTTCTATTTCTATGATAGAAAGGAGCAAATACCAATGGTCCATTGCTTGCTCATTGGTATATTGAATTCCTTATCATTTTGGCATTCACCGCTAACATAGCTCAAAAGAGATACTCCATATTTTTACACCAAATAGGAATTAACTTCATGTTGAATGATTCAGTGAAGAAGTTTATGATCAATCTATCAAATCTATTTCATTTTCATTCTCTTTTTGAGACACCCACTCTTCCTACAAGAGTGGGTATTTTTGCTTAAAAAGTAGTCCTTTTACTCAAAATGAACGTGCGCCTTACTAGCTTGATTTTTATTCTAACTAGCAAGGAGCAGTTTCATGTAGCACTTTTTTATCAAGACAGCGGATAGCGCTGCATATTTTCTGTCTGTCCTAAAATGTAATCTACTGACACATCATAAAAGGCAGCAAGATGCAAAATCGTCATAACGTCTGGTAGACGATCACCAGCTTCGTAATCCAAATAGTCTCCCAACGATACATCGATTTGCTGCGATACCTCTTTTTGCGTCAATGCTTGCCCTTCTCGCAAAAATTTGAATCGGCAACGCAATGTATCCAATAAAAAAGCTTCTTCTAATGTCAATTTGCGTTCCTCCTCGAATGGAAAAATGATTGATGACTTCTTTCTCCATTTCTATTGTAACAACATTCTAGAAATAAGCGAAATGATTCACAACATCAGAAATAAACAAGGAGAAAAAAAGAAAACAAAGTGCTTGCTCTGGTACGCGTTTCATAGATTATTCTATTCATGAAAGGGGCGTATGAAGATGCACACTTATATGGAAGTAAAGGGAAACAATGGAATACAACGCTGCTATGTTGCACTTGAATTTGATGGGATGAACTTGATTCTCACGAAGCCCAAGGGATTTTTTAGAGAAAAGGTCGCACAAATACCGCTTGCAGAAATTGGGCACCTGGTACAGGATGAATATTTTGGTGCGCAACGAATCAGTTTCATTCATCAGAATGATTATTACCAATTCTATGAATGTGGGGCAAGTGTGATAGACTATATGAAAGAACAATTATTTGTCTAAGGAGAAGCGCATGGCGAACATTCGGGATATTGCTAAGCTGACCGGTTATTCGGTCTCAACGATTTCACGAGTCATCAATAATAATCCTTATGTGGATGAGCAGAAGCGTCAGGAGATTTTGCGGGTAATGGAACAAGTCAACTATATCCCGAATCATACGGCACGTGTGCTAAGCTCGGGAAAAACGAAGAACATCGGAGTGATTCTCCCATTTGTCAATCATCCGTATTTTGATATCCTTCTAAGCGGGATTACTGCAAGTGCTTTTTCCCGTGGGTATAAGGTGACTTTGTTGCCTACCCGCTATGAACCAGAAATGGAAGAAAAGTACCTGCAAGAATTTGCGGCAAAAGGGTTTGATGCTCTGATTATCACATCAAGAGCAAATCCCCTCGAAAAACTATTGCCCTATCGTGCTTATGGCCGCATCGTTTTTTGTGAAAAGATCGACTCTGTCCAAGATGGATGCACCTATATCGATCGTGAACAATCCATTCGGGAAGTGTTTGCTTATTTGAAAGAAAATGGTATCGAGCGTATTGGAATTACACTTGGAAGAAGTCGTAAGCTGAGCAGCAATTCGAAGATCACAGTTTGTTTGTGTCAGGAATATTTCCCAGCTTTTACCGAAGAATTGATTTTTTGGGATTGTTTGACGGAAGAAGATGGGCGAGAGGCAGCCGCTTTCTTTGCTGATAAAAATGTCCAAGCGATTTTTACCAATGGGGATCAGGTAGCTGCTGGTATCAAATTGGCTTCTTCCTCCGAACGACTACTTATTGGCAGAGACAATTTATTTATTAGTGAAGTTCTTCAATTGTCAACCATCGACTATCATTTGCATGAATGTGGAGAAATGGCGTTGAAGTTAGCAATCCAAGAAGAACAAGGGTCCATCCGGATTCCTTATACGTTTATCAAACGAAGAGGACTTGAGCACACATAATGCGGCTCAAGTCCTTTTTATGGGTCATTAATCTGCGTAATGAGCGATGACTGCCTGTAAACAGCTGGCTGCGCCTTGGCCTGCTTTTTGATCGTAATAGTCAGTAAAACGTGCATCATGAATGTACATTTCACCTAAACTGCGATGATAATCGGCAGAATAAAATGGCGCTGCAAGCTGCAGCCATTTTTTGTGCAACTGGAAGGCTGTTTTTGCCAAAGAAGAAGTCACGTCAAATGGCTCTTGTACCACTTGTTTCAATGTTTGAATTAGTTCGTTTTCGGTTTGTTCCAATTCTTGGTAGGTTTCAAATGACATGTTCTGCCATTTTTGATTGCTTTGTTCAACGACTTCTTCCCCATAAGCG
This sequence comes from Enterococcus sp. RTP21361st1_A6_RTP21361_211029, assembly GCF_040910045.1. Taxonomy (NCBI): domain Bacteria; kingdom Bacillati; phylum Bacillota; class Bacilli; order Lactobacillales; family Enterococcaceae; genus Enterococcus; species Enterococcus sp. RTP21361st1_A6_RTP21361_211029. Next base: position 5,329 of record NZ_JBDGBK010000004.1, read on the forward strand.
GCACGGATCTCTTCGCCATAGGTTTCTTCATTGGCTGCGAGTTTTTGTTGTTTAAAATAAGTGAATTTTTCTTTATCTGACATAGTCTGTTCTCCTTCATAATAATTGATTGTTTGGGCTAATGTTGTCAATAAGCGATCAAGCGCTGCTCGTTCCTGAGACAATCGGTTGTAATGAGCAACCAACAGTGTTTGAACATCTTGTTCGGGATCATCTAGCAAATGACGGATTTCTTCTAGAGGGAGGCCAAAGGATTTAAAGTACAAAATCTGTTGCAGACGATCCACTTGCTGTCCCCCATAAATACGATAGCCGGCTGAATTGATCCTTTGTGGTTTTAATAATCCGATTTGATCATAGTAGCGCAATGTACGGCTGCTGACGCCAGAAATTTTAGCCAGTGCTGTTATACTATATTCCAAATTTCTCCCTCCTTATGCTCTCATCATAAAGGTTTACGTAACGTCAATGTCAACAAAAAATTTTTTGCTTCGTCAAATTATGTTATAATTATAGCAAAGAAAGGAAGATTCGATGCAAATAGTTTTTTCCGATATAGACGGGACATTTCAGGAAATGGGTCAGCCTGTCCCTGAAATCAATAAAACAGCGATCAACTATCTGAAAGCACAAGGCGATCATTTTGTTTTTGTGACTGGTCGAGGGTATGATCTGGTAGAAGCACTGATGATAGAAGAAGGAATCTCCTGTGATGTCATCTTTGGCAATGGCGCCGGCTTGAAGTTGGAAGGTCAGGCGCCTGTTTTAGCCAATTGTTTGACGCTAGCTACCTTAGAAGCGGTGACAGCTATTTTAGAGAAAGAAAATGTTTTTTATTTTCTGCACACCGATCAAGGAGTGATCTGCAAAGATCCTGCGGATTATCAAGAACAATTGACCGCATTGACCAATAAATTAGTTACAGATCTCGGTGAGAGAGGGGCGATGATTGCTGAATACAAGCAAGCCTATTTTGTGCATGACTGCATTCATGCACCGGATCTTTTAGCCTACATTCAGGAACGGCCGACGATCAATGTCCTAAAGATCGAACTGATGGAAGCATCGGATGAAAAGATCGAACAGTTGCGTCTATTGCTGCAGACTGAACCAGTCAGTGCGTTTCAGTCATTTGTTCAGACATTGGAAGTCGTTGATCCCTTAGCAACAAAAGGAGCCGCGATCACGAATTTTATGCAGGCTTTCCCTCATGCAAAGAGTTTTGGGATCGGGGATGGTGAGAATGACTTAGCCATGTTTGAAGTGGTAGATGTCTCTGTTGCAGTAGCCAATGCGAGTGAATCGATCCGTAACGTTTGCGATCGTATGATTCCTAGTGCAGCTGACGGCGGAGTCGGCCAATTTATCATGGATGAACTAATACGAGAGGATGTTGTATATGAAATTGATTGAAACACCAGTCAACCAAAATTTGAATTTGGAGACATTTTATCCGGTCATCTCAAAATTTATTTTTGATAAAGTCGCGATTAAATACTACAAACTTTATTCTCTTGATCGAACCCAGATCATGTATGTGGATACTTTTGACAAGATCACATTGGTTTTGATCAACAATAAAAAGAAGATCAGCCGCGGAGAAGTGGATACAGCGATTCATCGCTTACTAAAAGTTGACCGCAAGGATGTCACTGTAGATGTCAATATCCGTAAAAAGATGGAAGCAGCGGGAGTCAAGTTTGCGAAACCTCGCAAAGATATCATCCTAGTTCAATTAGCAGTTGATTAACCATTAGCAGCCTGTGTTATAAGTTGAAGCAAGACCCAATGATTCGAGTGAAACTGGTGGAATACCCCATCGTATCATGAAGTTTTTCGGTCTTTTTCTAACTTATGGCACAGACTTTTTTTGAGGAAAAAAACAAGAAATACTTTCTTTTTTTATTTTTTTGCTATAATAGGGAGAAGTAAGTATGAGGGAGCAAAACGATGCAAAAATTATTTAAAGATGATAGTTTCACTTTGCATACTGATCTCTATCAGATCAACATGATGCAAACCTATTGGGAATTAGGACGTGCGGATTTGAATGCAGTCTTCGAGTGCTATTTCCGTGACATGCCCTTTGAGAATGGCTATGCTATCTTTGCAGGGTTAGAACGCTTAGTCGATTATTTGAACAATTTGACCTTTTCAGATTCAGATATCGATTATTTAAGAGAAATCGGCGGATATCCGGAGGCCTTCTTGGATTATCTGAAAGAATTCAAATTTGCCTGCACGGTTCGTTCAGCTTTAGAAGGCGATCTCGTCTTCAACAATGAGCCGATCATTCAAGTTGAAGGACCTTTGGCACAAGCTCAATTGATCGAAACAGCCTTATTGAACATGGTTAATTTCCAAACATTGATTGCAACAAAAGCTGCTCGGATCAAGTCTGTGATCGGAGATGATCCCTTATTAGAATTTGGGTCTCGTCGTGCGCAAGAACTGGACGCAGCGATTTGGGGAACTCGTGCGGCTTATATCGGAGGTGCGGGTGCCACAAGTAATGTTCGAGCAGGCAAGATCTTTGGCATCCCTGCAAGCGGGACGCATGCTCATTCTCTTGTGCAATCCTATGGCAATGATTATGATGCCTTTATGGCGTATGCCAAGACGCACAAAGACTGTGTCTTTTTAGTCGATACGTATGATACATTGCGCTTAGGTGTACCAAATGCGATTCGTGTCGCAAAAGAACTAGGGGACCAAATCAACTTTTTAGGAGTACGGATCGATAGTGGAGACATGGCTTATATCTCCAAAAAAGTCCGAGAACAACTAGATGAAGCTGGCTTTACAGAAGCTAAGATCTACGCATCAAATGATTTGGATGAAAGCACGATTCTAAGTCTAAAAATGCAAAAAGCCAAAATCGATGTTTGGGGTGTCGGTACAAAGTTGATCACCGCCTATGATCAACCGGCATTGGGAGCCGTTTATAAACTGGTTTCGATCGAAAACGAACAAGGCGAAATGATCGATACGATCAAATTATCCGGTAATGCTGAAAAAGTTTCTACACCAGGCAAGAAACAAGTCTGGCGTATCACACGTAAAAAAGACGGCAAGTCTGAAGGGGATTATGTGACTCTTTGGGACGAAAACCCCCAGGAAGAAAAAGAGTTGTTCATGTTCCATCCGGTTCACACCTTTATCAATAAAACAGTGACAGATTTTGATGCTCGGCCTTTGCTGCAAGACATTTTTGTAGAAGGACAGCAAGTCTATCAATTGCCGGATCTTGAACACATCAAAGCCTATGCTACAAATTGTTTGGATTCATTATGGGATGAGTACAAACGAGATTTGAATCCGCAAAAATACCCAGTCGATCTCTCTCAAGAGTGCTGGAATCACAAGATGCGGACCATTGAAAAAGTGCGTACGCAAACCAAAACAGAAATTATTTAATTGGTCCTAGAAAGCTAGGACCAATCTTCAAAAAAAATAGGAGGCGTTTCTATGACATTGCAACAAGAAATCATTCGCGAGTTAGGCGTAGTTCCAACAATTGATGCGAAAGCAGAGATTCGTAATAGCATTGAATTTTTAAAAGCATATCTTCAAAAAAATCCCTTTTTGAAAACTCTTGTTTTAGGGATCAGCGGTGGACAAGATTCAACACTGGCTGGTCGATTGGCTCAGTTGACAATGGAAGAAATGCGCAGTGAGACGAATGATCCCAATTATCAGTTCATTGCGATCCGCTTACCTTATGGAGAACAGGCTGACGAAGAAGATGCCAAAAAAGCCATCGAATTTATCAAACCGGACATTACATTACGAGTGAATATCAAAGCAGCCGTCGATGCGCAAGTGGCAGCCGTCGAAGAAGCTGGCTTACCTGTTTCTGATTTTAATAAAGGCAACATCAAGGCACGTCAGCGGATGATTACTCAATATGCCGTTGCAGGCGAAAAAGCTGGCGCTGTTTTAGGAACAGATCACGCGGCCGAAAACATCACCGGTTTCTTTACAAAATTTGGTGATGGCGGAGCTGACCTCTTGCCGCTATTTCGTTTGAATAAACGTCAAGGACGTCAATTGTTGCAAGAATTAGGAGCGCCGGAAGCACTGTACAAAAAGGTTCCTACTGCTGATTTGGAAGATGGCAAACCAATGATCGCTGACGAAGTAGCACTTGGTGTGACTTATGATGAGATCGATGATTACTTGGAAGGAAAGACCGTTTCACCAAATGCGCAACAAACGATTGAAAATTGGTGGCACAAAACACAGCATAAACGGCATCTGCCAATATCAATCTTTGACGACTTCTGGAAATAAATCTTTTTTACTCTGTGATAGTTTTTGGTCCATCGCATCTAGGAGAAAATAAATATCCGAACGATTTATGAATGAATTTTTTCCGAGAGGCCTCGCTGTATCGCTCAACGAGGTCTTCTGGATTTCATAGATTGTTCGGGATTTTTTGTTTTTTTATCTTAATCATAACTCTCTTCAAGGAAGAATGGCAAGAATAAAAAAACAAAACAAGCAAACGGCTCTTTACATTCTAAATCGCAAAGCATAAAATACAGGTTATGGTTAGAAAAGGAGGAATGTCCTTCGTGAAAAGAAAGATTCATCCCAAGTTGCAGATGGGGCTAAAACTAATCGGTAGTTTTATTTTGATTCTCTTTAGCAACCTTTATCTACAATGGTGTCAAAACAACCTTTCTGTTGAGCTAGCATTAAAATTTGCTTTTTCTTGGCACACAGAAAAGTTTTTCTTAGCTTGTCTGGTGCTGCTGCTTTTCTATGGGTTATTGACAAGTCTGGCTGGCTCGCTAGGAGTCGGGGCGCTGTTTTATAGCATTGTGATCGGGATCTTGGGTTATGCAAATTACCTCAAGATGGCTTATCGGCAAGAACCAATCTATCCAGATGATTTGAAAATGATCACTCAGTTTGATTTGCTGCATACGATGATCGGAACAGGCCCCTTCGTCTTGGCGATGCTATGTGTGATACTCGCAGTGGGGGCAATTATCTGGAGTATTTATCGCAGCCGTAAATTGTCAAAAAAGAAACAGATCCTCAGAGGGCTGACAATGCTCGTTTGTACAGTTGGTTTAGTTTATGTTTCGCATTTTAATGACAGCAATAATTTGCTTAGAAAAGCGTATAACCGGACCGCATTATGGATCCCTTATTCACAAAAAATGAATTACTACAATACCGGTTTTATTGGTGGGTTTCTATTCAATCTGCGGGTCGATGCAATGGAACAACCAGCGGGTTATTCTGAAGCTGCGATAAAAGAAATTGCCAAAAAATATACCGCGGAAGCTGCCGAAACAAACAAAACGCGTGACCAAGAAGCGCCAAATATCGTTTATGTCATGAGTGAAAGTTTTTCTGATCCAAGTCATCTAAAAGGACTGACGATCACGGGAGATCCGTTAAAGGATTATTATGCGGTAGCCGATCAAACGATCAGTGGGAAAATGTTGTCGCAAAATTATGGCGGTGGGACTGCAAACATTGAATTTGAAGCATTGACCAGTTTTTCAATGGGGCTGTTGAATCCGCAAATGACCACGCCCTACACGATGTTAGTGCCTAAATTGACACAATTGCCTTCAGTGGTCTCATTCTTGCAAAAACAAGGATATGATGCGACTGCGATCCACCCCTATGATACATCGATGTACAAACGTAAAGATGTCTATGATGTGATGGGTTTCCAAACCTTTTTGGATCAAGACACGATGACTTACACGGACAAGATCGAGAACAATCCTTATATCTCGGATGCTTCTGCTTATAAAGAAGTTCTGTCTCTTTTGTCAGATGAGAAAAAGCCGCAATTCGTTCACTTGGTGACGATGCAGACCCATATGCCTTATGAAGGAAAGTATCAGACATTAAATTATCAAGCCGCAGGCGATGGAAATAGGACTGCTCTTGAAAATTATCTGCAAGATGTTTCTTACAGTAGTACCGCACTAAAAGACTTTATTGAACAATTGAAGCAGCTGAATCGAAGAACAGTAGTCGTTTTCTGGGGGGATCACCTGCCAGGCATCTACTCGGATGCGATTAAAGATCAAAATGATACTGATGCGCTGCATGAAACGGAATTCTTGATGGTAGATTCTGATGGAACCCTTTCAACTGACACTGTTCCGGTAACGAGTCCCTTTTACTTTGCACCTAACGTGTTGAATGAAAGTCAGCAACCAATCAATGGATTTTATGCGTTGCTGCTAGCACTGCAAGAAAAATTGCCGGCTTTTGAACACGGGCAATATTACCAAGGCGAACAGTGGCGGAGTGAGCTAAGTTTAGATGCGAAATCACGGCAGCTCTATGAAGACTATCAGATGATTCAATATGACATTTTACAAGGAAAACAATATAGTTTACAGACAGATTTATTTGGCTAAGAAAAATTGTCTAACATAAAAAGGCTGTGACAAAAGAAGGATCAAGGAAGAAACACGTTGCTCTTATTCAGAGTAGGCTGGTTTCTTCGCTAAAAGTCTTTCTTTTGTCATAGCCTTTATTTATTGAGCAATCCTAGCGATGTGTTTTAAGCAGCATGTCTCTGCTAAGGATCACAGATTTCTTGTAGGTCATTATAGATCTTGCCAAGTCCGTTGCTGATTGAAGTAAGCTGCTTCATTTTCAGCCTGTTCAACGATTGATTTTGGATAACCAAGCACCCGCAGTAGGGCAATTGCATTACGGCTTGTTGAAGGACCTTGTTTGACCTTATAGTCAAAAGAGATACCGTCATCGGCTGTGACTTGTTCAGAAAAATGGATATTGCTGCAGTCATTTTTCAATATTTCAGTCAGTTCAATATCATGAGTCGCAATAAAAGCCAAACTTGGATAACGGCTCAACCAATGAATGATACTAGCAGAAGCAGCGATCCGCTCAATCGTATTGGTTCCCTTCAGTATCTCATCGACAAAGCAATAGCAGCGTTCTTTTTGCTGAACTTGTTTCAACAATCGTTTGATCGACTTGATTTCTGCAACAAAATAGCTATCGCCCTCAAACAAATCGTCTTCGACCGCCATTGAGGTCAACACATGACCAGGTTCCATCGTAAAGGATTCAGCAACAGCTGTTTGGATAGTTTGCGCCAATAGACAATTGATAGCGATGCTTTTGACATAGGTCGATTTGCCAGAAGCGTTTGACCCGGTTACCAGTGTATTGGTTTGCCAGTCGACATCATTCATGACAGCTTCAGTCAGAAGGGGATGATAGGTCCCTTTTGCGCTGACCGTTCCTTTTTTGAATTCAGGGATACAAGTGATCGGCATATAGGTACGGAAATTAAGGATCGCGCAAGCAATTTCCAACTTGCCTAACAATTCCCATAATGCGATCGCTTGTTGATTGTATCGAGCCAATAAGGTAACGACGTAATGGTACGAGATAAAAGGCAGCATAAAGATGATATTGATGTATTCAAAAAGCATATCGCCTTCACTGCCATTTTTTGAACGAAAAGAAACGCCGAATCGGGGGATTTTTTTCAGAGGCAGCAGTTCTTTTTTGATTTGCTCTTGTAATGGTGTGGCAAGTTTGGCAATCTTGTTGCCGCAGGCCACTGTCTGAACTAGATAGCGCATACTGTTGAGTTCTGTTTCTAGTGTGGCTTTTTTGATCGAATAGTAAACCGTATTAAAGAGGACGCTTATCAAAATCACTGCAATTCCTGGCAAAAAGCCAAAAGCTATCAAAATCAGCCCAACAATCGGCAAACAGCCCAATAAAATAAAGACAGGCAAGTTGCCAATACTTTCTTTCTTCCCTGATGCCAGATAGTTTTTGGAAAAGTTATTATCCAGTTTCCCAAGTTGGGCAAAGGTATATTGGGTATCTTCGCGAATTTTTGGATTGGCTGCGAAAAAATCAATTAACGCGGTCAGCTGTCGATCCGGCTTAAATTGAAAGTTGCGCAACTGCTGATAGAGAGCTTCAGAACCTACACTGGAGTAAGTACTGTTGATCATTTCAAAAACCTCGAATAAGTCTAAGTCATACCAAGTAATGTCATCGATCTCACTATCATGGGGATAAAAATCTTTCTCTACCATCCAGGCCTTTTTGAGGCTTTCTTCTTTGTCAAAGCGAGGCTGACGGGGGAATTTTCCCCATTCTTGTTTGACGCGACGTCTTAATTTTATTCGGTTCCAAGTATCTAAGCCAATAATAAGTGCACTAACGAACAAGATAATCAAGATAACCATATATTTTGCGTCCATGTTTTTCTCCGTTTCTAGGAGCAAAAGCAGGATCTAGCTCCTGATCCTTCCAAGTTAATTGATTTTACGCAAGACATCGTAAATGCGTGCGATGTCCTGCGTTGTTCCTCGCAGTTCAAAATCAGCTAGAAATGGAATCTGGAACTGTTCAGCATATTGTTTGGCAGTCAGGCAGTATTGATAATTGAAATTTTTGTTGCCGCTGCCGATCACACCGCGACAATAGCGGGCATTATCCGCATAATCAATATACTCCCGCATGGTTTCTGTCAAAATTTCCTGATCCCCATTATCTACGCCGTTGCCGCCTTCAAGATAGGTCGGCACAAACACGACAAAAGGTTCGCTTTCTTCTTCGAAAATGGAATTGTCATCAATTTCTTTGACGGACCATTCTAGAGGATGCGCTGTTGGTTGCTGGGCGGCATAGTCCATTAGTCGTTTGACAAATGCCCGGGTATTTCCTGAGATTGAAATATAAAGTAGTTTCATGTCATCACCTTCCGTATCCAGTATAACAGAATCAAAATAAAATAGAGCAGGTCTTTTGTAGCCAAAGGAAGGAAAAATAGGTAAACTAAGTAGATAGAAAAGGAGTGAGCATATGTTTTCTGAGATGCATCATGTGGCCATTATTGCCAGTGATTACCAACGAGCAAAATCATTTTATGTCGACAAATTAGGATTTAAGGTGATCCGTGAGCACCATCGTCCCGAAAAAAACGATACCAAAATTGATTTGGCTTTTGGCTCATCTGAGATTGAGTTGTTTATCGTGGATCAACCACCTAAACGAGCAAGTTATCCGGAAGCAACCGGCTTACGACACTTGGCTTTTCGAGTAACAAACATTGAGAAAGTGGTAGCAGAACTTAAAACAAAAGGAATTACGTGTGAGCCGATTCGCTTTGACAGCTTTACGAATAAAAAAATGACATTCTTCCAAGACCCAGATGGGTTGCCACTGGAACTACACGAATAGTATCGAGGATTCATTCGAAGCGCAACGACACTTTTTTACTTGGGATGACAAAAAAATGCTGTTATTCTGAAGAAAACACAAGGAGGAGAAATCGTGATTCGATTTGCACAAAAAGAAGATCGTTTTGCTATGGCGAAACTTGTTTTAGTCATTTTAAAAGATATGGAATTACCGTTTGTGGCAGAAATAGGAGAAGAAAAAACGCTCGAGATCTTGGCTGAAGCGATGTTAGAGCCTGATTATCGTTATGGTTATACCAGAGGATTGGTCAATGAAATCGATGGACAAGTGGCTGGGGTTGCTTTTGGTTACCCAGATAAAGATGAACCTACCATTGATGAACCGTTAACGAAGATTCTGGAGTCCTACGGTTTGGATAAAGAAATGAAACTGTTCGTTGATCAAGAAACGTTGCAGAACGAATGGTACTTAGATACCATTTGTGTCGATGAAAAATTCCGTGGAAAAGGGGTTGGCTCAGCTTTATTGGCTGCACTGCCAAAAATTGCCCAACGAGATGGCTATACCACAATTGGTTTAAGTGTCGATAAAGCCAATCCACACGCCAAACGTCTCTATGAACGTCACGGTTTTCAAGTGGTTGCTGAACGAAAGATCAGTGGTCATCTATATGATCATATGCAAAAAGAAACCAGTTGAGTATCTCAGCTGGTTTCGTTCGTTAATCGTAACTCCAAATGTTGCTGGGTCTTGCGTTTGCGATTGTAGAGCCAATAATCCATAATCGCAGCAATACAAATGCAAACTGCCGCATCCTCATCGTTGACCACATCGATCACATAATAATCGCCAGTCAATAGTGTTGCTTTATCCATTTCCATGATCTTCTTGTTGAAATGATGGATCGCATACCGATGATTGTAGATATCCCCATGGACAGCCCAATGGAGCTGTTGGATATAATAAAAATCCCCAGGCCAGTTGAAAATTTTTTGTAACGTACCTACTTTTTCAAAGTCCTTGTAGATCTCAAATCGTGTGCCAAAGGTAAAACTGATTTGCTTAATACTGGCGACCAGTGTGCCGTCCAAACGATAGAGGGAAAGTGCATCGCCTTTAGTTCCCCAGCGCCCGACCATCAAGAATAACGATTTGCCCTTTTCGTCTTTAACGATCGTTCGCGTGATACTGCTGAGTTGTCTGTCTTGAATAAAAAATTCCGACATATCTACGCCTCCTCTTGTATCCCGAAAAGCTGCGTCAATTATAAATTCTCATCGATTGCCCGAATAATTGCTTTGCCGACTCCTGATTCAATGTTAGTATCCGTCAGATACTTCGCATATTCTTTGACTTCGATTTCCCCGTTACCCATAGCAAAGCTGACACCAGCAAGCTGTATCATGCTGACATCATTCAAGTTGTCACCAATCGTCATGACATCCGACAGTTGAATCGCTCGCTCTTTAGCAACGTGTGCCACCGCGATCCCTTTTTGGGCATTGCGATGATTGATTTCAATATTGTTTTGTCCGGAAGAAGTAACCACTAAGTCGCCATAACCATCGATTTCTTGTGTGATCGGTCCTAAAACACGCGCGCCATCTTGATGGAAGCAAATGATTTTTAAGATTTCCAGATCTTCAATCGCAAACAGTTCATTGAAGTCTTTGACATAATTGATGGGAAGAAAAGCTAGTCGTGCAGCAGTCATGGCAATGGCCATTTTGTGGGTCAGATGGGGCATTGCTTCTGCTGTATGGATCGCAAAATTCTCGATTCGGCGCGTCTGGCTTTCTGAATAAATGCCATTGCTCGTGGAAATCTCAAAATAAATGTCTTTTTCTCTTAATAAGTCCATCAATGAACGGGTTTTTTCTTTAGAAATAGGAACGGTGAATAAAGAAGTTCCTGATTTGTCAAACACTTGTGCACCATTAAGTGTGATCATAGCACAATCAATACCGGCTTCTTGCAAAGGCGGCAGAGCTTCTTTCCGGTTGCGCCCAGTGGCCACCATGAATTCGACTCCTTGGGATTGGGCATATTTGATCGCTTGGATATTTTCTTCTGAAATCTGCATGTTGGCGTTTAGTAAAGTACCATCCATATCAGAAGCGATTAATTTTATCATTGTCAGCGTCCTTTCTTATGGTTTCTATAGAATAGTGTACCACAAATCAGCAATTATTTTTGAGAATGTCTCCTTGTTTCTTAGGCAGATCTTTTGTTATCCTTAACTAAAAGCAAAGGAGCGAGACGATGAGAAAGATTTTAGAAAATGATTGGCAAGAAGTTTTGCAAGCTTCCTTCGATCAAACCTATTACCAACAGTTACGGGAATTTTTGAAAGTAGAATATGCAACACAGAAGATCCACCCGGCAATGGACCATATTTATGAAGCACTGAAGCTGACTCCGTATCATGAAGTGAAAGTAGTGATCTTAGGACAAGATCCATATCATGGTCCGCATCAAGCCCATGGGTTATCTTTTTCAGTCCAACCCGGAGTACGGATTCCGCCTTCTTTACGCAATATCTATAAGGAATTGCAAAGTGATCTAGGCATCGCGCCAGTCTCTCACGGTTATTTGGTTCCTTGGGCGCAACAAGGAATTTTACTACTAAATACGGTGTTGACAGTTCGTGAAGGACAGGCTTATTCGCATCGAGGCAAAGGATGGGAACGATTGACAGATACTATCATCGAAAAGCTGAATCAACGGGATAAACCAGTGATCTTTGTATTATGGGGAAAACCAGCCCAGCAAAAGAAAGCGTTGATCGATACGAAAAAGCATATCATCATAGAATCTCCCCATCCAAGTCCGTTATCTGCCAGTCGTGGTTTCTTTGGATCGAAACCATTTTCAAAAATCAATCAAGCATTGATCGCATTGGATGAAACACCAATTGACTGGCAATTACCAGAAAAAATAGTACAGGTGTGAAACTGTAGTAGTGCAGAAGAGACGGACTGTGAATTGTGTAACAAAAACTATCTTTTTCGATTAGTACAGCATTTTTATCTGTTCTTTTTTTTGCAACTATTGTACAATGTAAGAGTATAAAAAAACTGGAGGTCTTTACCCGTGGAACTATTCGAAAGTTTAAAATTTAAAATCGTGCGTCGTCATATCAAAATCGTTTTCCCAGAAGCAACAGATCCTCGTATCCTTGGTGCAGCAAGCCGTCTACGTTCAGAAGAATTGGTAGAACCAGTTTTGATTGGTAACCCTGCTGAGATTGAGAAAGCAGCGGAAGCTCGAGGAATCAACATCGCTAATTTTGAGATCCTAGATCCTGAAAACTATGACCGGTGGGATGAAATGGTCGAAGCTTTTGTTGAGCGCCGAAACGGCAAAGCAACAAAAGAGCAAGCCGAAGAAATCTTAAAAGATGTTAATTATTTTGGTACGATGTTAACTTACATGGGGATCACTGAAGGAATGGTTTCAGGTGCGATCCATTCAACGGGCGATACGGTTAGACCTGCATTGCAGATCATTAAAACAAAACCAGGCGTGAGCCGCACAAGTGGTGCCTTTTTGATGGTTCGTGGTCGTGATCAAGAAAAATACCTATTTTCTGACTGTGCCATCAATGTGAACCCTTCTGCCCAAGAATTAGCAGAGATCGCTGTTGATTCAGCAAAAACAGCGGAATTATTTGATATCGATCCAAAAGTTGCCATGCTTAGCTTCTCGACAAAAGGTTCAGCTAAAGCACCAGAAGTCGATAAAGTGGTTGAAGCAACAAAAATTGCCCAAGAATTGGCGCCTGAGTACGAAATCGATGGTGAATTGCAATTCGATGCTGCTTACATTTCAGCTGTCGCTCAATTAAAAGCACCAGAATCAGAAGTAGCTGGTAAAGCAACGGTCTTTGTCTTCCCAGATTTACAATCTGGAAACATTGGCTACAAAATCGCACAACGCTTCGGTAACTTCGAAGCAATTGGACCAATCCTGCAAGGATTGAACAAACCAATCTCAGACCTTTCTCGCGGATCAAACGAAGAAGACGTCTACAAACTATCCATCATCACAGCAGCACAAACATTGATGGATAAATAAGATAACTAATCAAACAACCAAGCCGTTCCTTTTGTCAAGGAACGGCTTTTTGCTGCGAATCACAACGATTGGCTTGCATAGCAAGACAGAGCAGATGATGAGCAGTACTAGGCGACTAAAGGGAGCGTAGTAACCTTCAGCCTGAATCACTGCGATTGGCTTGCGAAGCAGAGAGCAGATGATGAGCAGCGGGGACCAAAGAAAGCGTAGTAACCTCAGTATGAATCACAACGATTGCCCTTAGAGTGGCATGGAAGTCTAGTTAGCGCAACAAGCTTAGAAACAATTGCAGGCAAAGCAAGATGAGGGGCGTCGCTTCCAAAAATACTGCCCACAGCAGGATAAAAATGGCTTTTCTTTCAAACTCCTTGCGACGGTACGCTCTTTACTTTTGATTCTAAAACAAGCTATACTAACTACTAACAGCAAGTGAAAAGATAAAGGACGGATCAAACATGATAACGATCGCTGATTTAGATGCAACAGAAAAATTTGCCGAAGTGATTGGCAGAGTGGCCCTGCCTGGAGACAATTTGGTGTTAACTGGGGAACTGGGAGCCGGTAAAACGACGTTGACCAAAGGGATCGCTCGAGGTCTGGGGATCAGTCAACTGATCAAAAGCCCAACCTATACGATTATTCGTGAATATACTGAAGGTCGGTTGCCACTCTATCATATGGATATTTACCGGGTAGAATTTGGCGCATCAGACTTGGGATTAGATGATTATTTTGAAGGTGATGGTCTTTCTGTGATCGAGTGGGGAAATCTTCTGGAAGAGTCTTTACCGGAAGATTATTTGGAACTGATTTTGGAAAAAGATAATACAGAAGAGCAAAAACGCTTTGTGAAATTGCTTACATTTGGTCCGAAAGCTGAGGCTTTCCAACAGCGTATTTTGGCGCAATGGGAGGCAGATAATGAGTGAAATTCACTTGACGTTGCGTGAGGCTCGGGGCGAAGATGCGGCAGAACTCTTGGCAGTCAGTCAAAAGATTGGTCAAGAAACTGACTTTTTGGTCATGGATGAAACAGGCCTCGCCCTGCCTGAAGCAATGTTGGCACAGCAACTAGAAAGCTTGTATGAACAAGACAATCACCTCCTATTGTTAGCTCTTGATGGAGAACGAATTATTGGTATGGCTTCTATCAAAGGTTATTCGGAATGGCGCATGGCCCATGTAGGAGAAATAGGTCTATCGATTTTAAAAGACTATTGGGGAATGGGACTAGGGTCACTTCTTTTAGAAGAATTGCTTGAATGGGTCAGTGAAGTAGGGTTGTTGACACGCTTGGAGTTGACGGTCCAAGCGCGCAATGAACGAGCTATCCATTTATATCAAAAGTACGGATTTGAAATTGAAGGTTGTATGAAACAAGCCGCCCAAACAAAAGATGGGCAACGAATTGATGTTCTAATGATGGCAAAACTAGTTGATGAGGAGTGAGAAGGATGATCCTGCTTGTTGAACCGGCCCTAGCAGACAAAGAACAGTTAACAGCTTATCGCGCATCATTTTTAGAAGACAATGAAACTATCCACGGAGGTTCTGGGCTAGAAACAGCGGAGACAATCGAAAAATGGCTTGAACTGCAAGAAGCCTACAAATCACCGGCAACTGTTCCTGCTAGTCATGTCATTAGTCGGGTTTATCTTGCAAAACAAGCAGATACAGTCATCGGAATCTTGAATCTGCGGCTAGAGCTCAACGACTATTTGCTGCAGCAAGGCGGTCATATCGGTTATTCTGTGAAAAAAACGTATCGCCAAAAA
The DNA here is from genome assembly GCF_040910045.1 of Enterococcus sp. RTP21361st1_A6_RTP21361_211029. Lineage (NCBI taxonomy): Bacteria > Bacillati > Bacillota > Bacilli > Lactobacillales > Enterococcaceae > Enterococcus > Enterococcus sp. RTP21361st1_A6_RTP21361_211029. Next base: position 20,361 of record NZ_JBDGBK010000004.1, read on the forward strand.
GGATATGGGACAGCAATGCTTGCTCAATCCTTGTCGATTGCCAAAAGCTTCGGAATAGAAAAAGTACTGGTGACATGCGATGCTCACAATCAAGCATCTGCTAAGGTCATTGAAAAAAATGGTGGTCAATTAGAAGATATATGGATCGATCCGGTAAATGGGAATAGTACTCGTCGTTATTGGCTTTCAACAAATAACTGAAAGACAAAAGAGTAAGAAAGTAAGAAGAAAAGTAAAAAACTGATACTCATTTTACGAGTACCAGTTTTTTTAATGGGTCGATCCCGAAATCGTTTTCTTGACGTAATAAGATCTGAGCACAGGCACGACTATCTTCAAGGGCGTCGTGGTGATTCAGCAAAGGAATCTGCAGCTGTTGGCAGACAGTATTCAGCTTGTGATTCTCGAATTCAGGATAGAGTTTGCGGCTTGTACGTACTGTACAGAGTGAAAGATAATTTGGCTGTTCTATCCCATAGTAATCAAGACATCCAGCTAAAACGCCAGTATCGAAACCAGCATTGTGGGCAACGATCAGACTGTTGAGATTATAATATTGCTGGATTTGTTTCCAAATGTCAGGAAATTTAGGAGCATTGACGACGTCTTCCGGATGAATGCCATGGATTTGGATATTTTTCCAAAAGAAATCTGTCTCCGGCTGGATCAACGTGTAGTATTCTCCAACAATTTTACTGTCCCGAACCATGACTAATGCCAATGAACAAGCACTGTGCTTTTGATAATTGGCTGTTTCAAAGTCCATTGCGATAAAATTCATTGCCTTCACCTCAAAGCTATTCTAGCACAAATCTTTGAAATGAAAAGATACAAGATTTTTTTGGCAGGATGGCCGATAGGACACAGCGAAAGAATATGGTAAGCAATTAGTTTAACTGCAATTCGACGGGGCAATGATCACTGCCTAAGATTTCTGTATGGATTTTTGCATCAACCAGGCGGTCATTTAAATCGTCTGAAACAACGAAGTAATCGATGCGCCATCCAGCATTATTTTTGCGCGCATTAAACCGGTAACTCCACCAAGAATAAATCCCTTCAGCATCGGGATAAAAGTAGCGGAAAGTATCCGTAAAGCCTGCTGAAAGTAAGGTTGAAAATTTTTCCCGTTCTTCAGGAGTGAAGCCGGCGTTTTTTTGGTTGGTTTTCCAGTTTTTAAGATCAATGTTTTGATGAGCGACGTTCAAGTCACCGCATAGGATAACTGGTTTTTGCTGTTTCAGATCGGTCAGATAGGCACGAAAAGCATCTTCCCATGTCATGCGATAATCGAGACGACGCAATTCATTTTGGGCGTTTGGTGTATAGCAAGTGACTAAAAAGAATTCGGGGTATTCCAGGGTGATCACCCGGCCTTCGGCATCATGTTCCTCGATGCCAATCCCATAATGGGCAGCAAGTGCCGGTTCTTTAGCAAAGATCGCTGTACCAGAGTATCCTTTCTTTTCTGCATAATTCCAGTATTGCGTGTATCCTGGCAGATCCAACTCGATCTGCCCTGCTTGCAGCTTCGTTTCTTGCAAACAAAAGAAGTCTGCATCGAAGGTCTCAAAGGCTTCTAAAAAGTTCTTTTTGACGATTGCTCGTAAGCCATTCACGTTCCAAGAAATAAATTTCATATTTGTCCTCCTCGGTTCAACTATATTTTCCATTCTACCGAAAAAAAGTGTAAGATTAAAGCAAGACGTAACGTTTAGGAGGAATCAGTCATGAAGATCGGTGTTATCGGGTTAGGAAATATTGCACAAAAAGCATACTTGCCAAGTTATATTGCATTGCAGGATCAAGCGGATTTTTATTTTGCCACCCGGCGTGAATCCGTTCAGAAAGAATTGCAGCAACGTTATCGGTTGGCGCATATGTACACCAATTTAGACGAGCTGATCGATCAGGGAATCGAGGCTTGTTTCATTCATACAGCTACTGGCAGCCACTATGAGTTGATCAAAAAATGTCTGACAGAAGGAATCCATGTCTTTGTCGATAAACCGGTCAGCGAGAATTTTGCTGAAGTAGAAGAATTGTTTGCTCTAGCTAAAGCAAAACAAAAGTTGTTGATGGTCGGCTTCAATCGCCGCTTTGCCCCGATGGTCGATCAATTAAAACAAATTCCGGATAAGCGGATGATTTATCTGTCAAAACACCGGCAAGCTGCTAGTCATGATACCAAGTATGTGATCTATGATCTCTTCTTACATTTGGTGGATACTGGTGTCTATTTATTGGATGAACCGATCATCGCGCATACTAGTCAGATCAAAGAATCAGCGGATGGATTGGAGACGGCCACACTGATCTTGGAAACAGCACATACAACGGCGATTTTGACGATGGATCTCAAGAGTGGTGCCAATACGGAAGATTACCGGATCACCGCCAAAAGCGGAACCTATGATGTGAGGAATTTGACTGCTCTTACGGAGTATGTGGAGGGGAAAACGGTGGAACATGAGTTTGGCGATTGGGAAACAACGTTGAACAAACGAGGGTTCTATCCATTAGTTTCGGCATTTATTGCAGCAGTCGCCGATCCAACAGCTATCGATCTGCGCCAAGCGCAAGTGATAGACAGTCACCAGCTTTGCCAAGAAATGATCGCTGCCAATCATCGGGCAAAAAGTGATTCTTTAGAGAAGTAGCAACTTTTCAATGAACATGCTAAAATAAGGAAGATGTTTAATGTGAAAGGACTCTTTCTTGTGAATAAAGAATTAATGATCAAGCAATTTCCAGAAATTGCGTTACTAAAAGATGAAGCTTTATTGAATTATACGTATACGAAAACAGGAGGGCCTGCAGATATCCTGGCTTTTCCCAAATCAGCAAAAGAAGTAGAACAAATTGTCGCCTATTGTCGAGAAACTGATACTCCTTGGTTGGTCTTAGGCAATGCTAGCAACTTGATCGTTCGTGATGGTGGGATTCGCGGTGTTGTGATCATGCTATCAGAAATGAATCAGATAACGGTAGAAGATACCACTTTGATCGTCGAAGCAGGCGCGAAGCTGATCGATACAACGTATGTGGCACTCCATGAATCGTTGACAGGATTTGAGTTTGCTTGCGGGATTCCAGGAAGCGTCGGGGGAGCGGTATTTATGAATGCCGGTGCTTATGATGGTGAGATTCAAGATATTTTTGCGTCCTGTGATGTCTTGCTCGCAGATGGACGCGTCGTGACTATGATGAAAGAAGAGATGGCGTTTTCTTATCGCCACAGTACGCTTCAAGACCAACATGCGATCATTCTGTCGGCTCGTTTTGATTTGGCGCAAGGGGATCAAGATCAAATCAAGAAACGAATGGATGAGTTGACGGAACTCCGTCAGCTGAAACAACCATTAGAATATCCTTCTTGCGGCAGTGTCTTCAAGCGGCCTGTTGGTCATTTCACTGGCAAGTTGATTCAAGACGCCGGTTTACAAGGATTGAAATGGGGCGGCGCGCAAATTTCTGAAAAGCATGCTGGCTTCATCGTCAATGTCGATCATGCTACAGCGACGGACTATGTGGAACTGATCGCTCATATCCAACAAGTGATCAAGGAGCGATTTGATGTCCAGTTAGAGACAGAAGTGCGTATTATCGGAGAAGAAGCAAAATAATTCAACATGTTCGTAATTGTGACAACGTCTGATGACAAATCGATATCTGAAGAATGAATGTATTGCAAGGCTTCGTAAGGCATCGTTGCGATGTATCGAGAACCTATAGCATTACTTGAATCTTTCAGAACGGTTGTTTATTTGGACAGTTGTCACATTTTTTATTAAAAAAGGCAATGGGAAGGCTGTACTATTTGTCTACCCATTCCGTCTTGGCTACAATAAAGAAAAGGGGAAAATGGAGGGATAGTATGAAAAAGTGGTTGGGTATTGGCTTGTTGGTTGGGCTATTCTTTTTAACCGGTTGTACGAAATTACCGCAGGATCAGTTTGCTGATGGGTTAACAGTACAAAAAGATATGAATGCTGGTGACTTTAGCGTGACGATCGATACATTTGAATTTGCTGGCGAGGACAGCCAAAATTCACAAGAAAGCATGATCGCAGGGATGATTTTCTCCCAGTTGGCGGGAACCAAGATCACAGGAAATTTTGTTGAAGATCCAAAAAGCAAAAATATTCGTTTGGATGCCTCACTGTCTTCTGGAGAAATCGATGTTCCACTGAATCTTTTGATCGATGGCAAGAGCCATGACACCTACCTTTCAGCAGAAATCGTTGAGGCAATGAGCAATCTGTTTGCATTTGATACATTCGGTACATCGGATACATTTGATAGTAGCGAAACGCCAGATACGACGGGGAAAGATAAATATATTCGTCTGTCACCAGATGAGATGTCAGATCTTGACACGGACCAGCTATTGAACAATAGCTTATTTTCTTCTGAGACATTGGCAGAGTATGTCAAAACGTTGGATCGTGAATCTTTTAAAAGAGATGGTGACACCATCACGCATACATTCACAAAACAAGAGCTGTTGGACTTTGTTGACTATGCCAAAAAACAAAAGGCAGACACTAGTGAGATTACGCAGTGGGAAGATCTGCTGAAAGACAGTGAGCGTATTGATTTGACTGTATCTGTCAATGCAAAGAAACAAAACCAAAAAGTTGTGATGAACATGACCCAATCTGGCGAGCTGCCTTTGGCTATTGGGATCACGTTTACTATCAGCGGCAAACAAAGTGATGAAAAAGTCCAGTTACCTGCTTCAGAAAATGTCGTTGATCAGCAAGAGTTTTTTGATTCCTACCAAGAAGACTCTTTTTGGGATGACAGTTATTACGGCGATGATCCCCTCTCTGATGAAGATTGGACAAATTATACGCTAACAGACGAGGAGTTTGACCAATTATTAGAGATGGTTGCCACTGATCTACAGGGCATGACGGATGAAGAAATCGCTGATTTTTTGTTGATTTATGAAGACTTACTGACCGAAGAACAGTACCAGCGTTTGGCTGAGGCATTGCAAGTAAGCCAAAATTTATGAGCAGCATAAAGGAACACTAAAAAAAGAGCCATTGAAGCAAGCTTATCAAGCTGCTTCAATGGCTCTTTTTATTTGAAGTTCTTTCAAATGAATCAAAAACGTGGCTTTTTCGTCAATCTCAGTAATACAGAAGCAACAGCCATGGTCGCAATTCCTGCAACGATCGCCTCTGGGATACCTTGTGTCAAAATAACGCCAAGGATGGCGGTATAGACGGCAGTTCCGGCATTACCGATCGCAGCGGCATATTCTTGTTGGAATAAAAAGTAGATGAGGTTCATCACGAGAATCGTATTCGTCAATCCTCCAGCGATTCCAGCAATCAGCAACGAAGTGCTTTGCCGCTTGTTTTGCCACATTTTCTGGCAGGCTTTAAAGACAAAATAAGGGACGATTCCGATCAGAATGCGAGGAATCAGAGCAACCAAGATCGCTTTCCAACTTCCATGATCCATGCCATAGACTGGGACAAATGGCGAGAACACAAAAGAAAGCGGCGAGATGATCCACGTTGAACGGACCATACTAATGATGCCAAAAGCCCCTCCCAGAAAGCCGCCGATCCGTGGTCCTAAAATGATGGAAGCAATGATCACGGGAATGTGCATCGTAGTAGCATTGATCGGACCTAAAGGAATGAACCCTAGAAAAGGAACGGATGCTAAAAGAATCAAGATCCCCAGGAAAAATGCAGTTAAAACTAAATCAAAAGTGGCTATTTTTTTCATGTTAGACTCCTCGTACTTCCAATGCTGCAACAGCTTGTTCAACGATCGCTTCCACGGTCGCCAGCGCGCCGCGGCCGAAATCCCCGCAAGCCAACAAGGCTTCGCGAGGAGCGATCTCTTGATAACCGACCTCTTTCAAAATGGCTAGATTTCGTTGCACGATTGGATTTTGATACATATTGGTATTCATCGCTGGTGCAATCAGTTTTGGTACCTCCGCAGTCAATGCCAAAGCGACCGTTGAGATCAGATCATCTGCTAAACCATGAGCCAATTTACCAATTAAGTTGGCACTGGCTGGCGCGATCAAGAAAAGGTCCGCTTGCTTCGCTAATTCGATATGGTTGATCCGGTCAGGTTGGCGTTCTTGCATCACATCCACATGGATTGGTCGCTTAGATAATGACTGGAGAGTCAATGGTGTGATGAATTGCGTACTATTAGCAGTCATCATCACGTCGACTGCATACCCTCGTTTTGTCAACTCATTCGCGATATCCGCTGCTTTATAAGCGGAGATACTTCCGCTAATACCTAATAATACATGTTTTTGTTTCATTTTAATTCCTCCTTATCCAAGGGGCTCTTCATTTTTCAATAATGTATCTACGATCAATGCGGCAATTTCTAGCTTAGTATGGCCGGTACCGATTTTTTTATCGGCAGTTAGTAAGTGACCAATATGCTGATCTTCTTTGATCGTAGTCAAGTCATTGGCCAAGACATAATCTGCTTGATTTTTAGCTAGACTATCACGGGCTACTTGAAAAAGTGTTTCTTCCGAAACATCGACTAATAATTTGAAACCCACCAACTTTGTCTGAGGTTGTTTTGCTTTGATTCGCTGGATCACTTTAGGTGTTTTCTTTAAGACCATCACTAGATGATCAGTATTCGAAGAGAGTTTGCCTGACTGTTCCATTGACTGTGCTACTAATGTCTCTAACAACTCAGGAGATACTTGGTTGTCAAATTGTGGAAGCAGCTGATTGATCGCTGTCAAGAATGCTTCTTGTGACCAACTGTTATCAGGTGTGAAATCACTGACCGCCATGCTGTGGATCACTGCAAAGTAAGTATGTGCCGATAATAAGGACTCAAGACAATTCAGTAATCCAAGAGTGCCTTCGATAGAGTGGACCGTCAATCGTGAATCGTTAGCTGGCTGTTTTGCTTGACGAGTTGTGACATAATCAATTTCAATCCCTTTTTCTAATAACGCTTCAGCGATGGCTTTGCCTAATGAACCTGTTGAATGATTCGTGATCGACCGTACTGAATCAATTTTTTCGGAAGTTCCGCCGGCAGTGATCAATATTCTCATGTTTCTGATGCCACCTTGACGATTGTCCGACCTTGATGGGTACCGGCTAATAAGGATGCGAGTGTTTCCGGCAATGTTTCAAAGGTAATCTCATGACTATGCAGCTGATCTGCGACATACCAGCCTGTTGCTAGACGTTGCCAAAGTTCGTTACGAGTGGCAGTGTCAACATTGACCGAGTCAATACCGATCACGCGGATGCCGCGAAGAATAAAGGGTAAAACCGTCGTTTCGATGTTGATACCCCCAGCATTTCCGCATAAAAAGGCACCGCCGCCGTAACGGATTTGCGGCAATAATGCGGAAAGAAGGGAACCACCGACGGTATCAATAACTGCCGCTACTGTCTGCTTCGCCAGCGGTTTGATTTTTTCTGGTTGCCAATCAGCTGGATCAGTGATTTTGGTTGCTCCTAGTGCCAATAACCAGTCTGCCTCTTTTTTACGAGAAAGTGCGACGATGTTTGTATAGCCTAACTTATGCAACAATGCGATGCTGATACTTCCGACACCTCCGGAAGCTCCGGTAATGACGATCGGCGCTTCTTTTTCAAGGGCAAGTTTTTCAAGTTCGGTGACAGCCAGTGCCGCAGTAAAGCCAGCAGTACCATAACGCATACTATCTTTAGCCGATAAGGTTTCTGGTCGTTTGATCAGCCAATCAGCCGGTACCCGTTGGTATTGGCTGAAGCCACCGGGATGAGAAACACCTAGGCCGTAACCTGTCAGCAGTACTTGGTCGCCGGTTGAAAAATCCGGACTTTGACTTTCAATGACTTCACCAGCCAAGTCGATGCCTGGTGTCATCGGATAAGTACGGATAACACCGCCATTTTCTTTAGCTGCTAAAGCATCTTTATAATTGACATCGGAATAAGCGACTTTGACAAGAACGTCTCCCTCAGGTAAATCTGTCAGTTTGCAGGTCTTTAAAGTGGCAGTAAATGTTGGTTCATTTGTTACGATATAAGACGAAAATTCTGTCATTCAAGGCAACTCCTTTAATGGTTTGAACTCATGATACCATAATCTGGTTGATTTTTAATCATTGTTGCGAAACAGATGATTATTCATGAGACAATTTCTTCGTTAGAATGAGAGAAGAGCATTGAGAGCTACTGAATGAAAACGGCTAAATAAAGGCATTATGTGACAGCTGCCCATTGGCTGCAGCTCATTTAGTCAATAAGAAAGCTTCGAAAAATTCTCTTCAAAAAAGGTAAAAAAAGACTTGTTTTTTTTAGAAAAGTTTGTATACTGGAAAAAGTGAAATTAAACTTGAAGTTTACTATTAGCAAACTTTTTTGTGGGAATTTTTTACTATATTTTTGATCGAGGGGGAATGTAGATGGAGATTGGCGAGAAGCTCCGCAATTTGCGGGTCCAAAAAAATCTGACACAAGAAGAATTAGGGGAACGAACCGATTTATCCAAAGGGTACATCTCCCAATTAGAAAGGGATTTAAGTTCACCTTCAATGGAAACTTTTTTTACGATTTTAGAAGTCCTTGGAGTGACCCCGGAAGAATTTTTCCGTCAAGAAAATGCAGACCATCAAGTGGTCTATCGAGAAGAAGACAGTACGAGTTATTATGATGAAGAAAATGGCTATGAACTGCGGTGGCTGATTCCAGACTCGAATGAAAAAGAGATGGAGCCAGTCGTGTTGACTTTTGAGAAAGCCGGCGAGTATAAGACATTTGAACCTTCTTTAGCGGAAACATTTATTTATGTTTTGGAAGGAACGATTGCACTGAGCCTCGGGGAATCAGAATACAAAGCACGTAAGGGACAGTCCATTTATTACCAAGCAACAGAACCGCATCAATTGAGAAATATCGGCCGGCAAAAAAGTCGCGCCTTGATCGTTGTAACTGATTCTTATTTATGATTTAGGGGGAAAAAGTGTGGGAAAAACAATTATTTCGTTCAATAACGTGGTCAAGCGATTTGATGACGATGAAACCGTCTTGAAAAATGTTAGTTTTGATATTGAAGAAGGGCGTTTTTATACGCTTTTAGGTCCTTCAGGATGTGGGAAAACCACGATCTTACGGATCATTGCCGGATTTTCCGAAGCAACAGAAGGCGATGTTTACTTTGATGGCCAGCGTATCAACGATGTTCCGGCAAATCAGCGACAAGTTAATACTGTCTTTCAGGACTATGCGTTGTTTCCACATATGAACGTGTTCGAGAATGTGGCTTTTGGCTTACGGATCAAGAAGCTGCCGAAAGACGAAGTCACAAAGAAAGTCAAAGAAGCATTGCGATTGGTCCAACTTCCAGGTTACGAAAATCGTGAGATCAGTGAAATGTCCGGTGGACAGCGTCAACGGGTGGCGATTGCGCGAGCGATCGTCAATGAGCCGAAAGTTTTACTCTTAGATGAGCCTTTGTCAGCTTTAGACTTGAAATTACGAACAGACATGCAGTACGAATTGCGGGAACTGCAGCAGCGATTAGGAATTACCTTTATCTTTGTGACCCACGATCAAGAAGAAGCATTAGCGATGAGTGATGAGATCTTCGTCATGAATAAAGGAAAGATCATTCAAAGTGGGACACCGGTAGACATTTATGACGAGCCGATCAATCATTTTGTGGCGGACTTTGTCGGCGAAAGTAATATCGTGAATGGCACGATGATCGATGATAATTTAGTCGAGTTTGTCGGCAAACGCTTCGAGTGCGTGGATGGCGGTATGCGGGCGAATGAACCCGTTGAAATCGTGATCCGCCCAGAAGATCTAAGTTTGACCACCGCTGAGAAAGGGAAATTGATCGTTGAGGTAGACACGCAATTGTTCCGCGGCGTACATTATGAAATCATTTGTTACGATGAACAAGGCAATGAATGGATGGTCCATTCGACTAGAAAAGCCAAAGAAGGCAGCAAGATCGGTTTGTTTTTTGAGCCTGAAGACATTCATGTCATGCGTTTCAATGAATCAGAAGAAGATTTTGATGCTCGTTTAGAGAGCTACGAAGATTAGGAGGGAGCACATGACGAAAATGCGTCGTTTCTATGCAATACCCTATGTCTTTTGGTTATTGCTATTTGTTATCGCACCAGTATTATTGATCGTCTATCAGTCCTTTTTCGATATGGATGGGAATTTTTCACTGGTCAATTATCAAAGTTATTTAGGTTCCGGCAAGTATTTGATCATGACATTGAACTCCGTGTGGTATGCCTTTTTGATCACATTGATCACGTTGGTCATCAGTTATCCTACGGCTTACTTTTTGACAAAACTACGTCATAAAGACTTATGGTTACTGCTGATTATTTTACCTACATGGGTCAATTTGCTGTTAAAAGCCTATGCCTTTATTGGTATTTTTGGAATTCATGGCAGCGTCAATCATTTTTTGGAGATCACGGGTGTCGGACCAAAACAGATTTTGTTCACCGATTTTAGCTTTTTAACGGTAGCGGTCTATATTGAGCTGCCCTTTATGATCATGCCGATTTTCAATGCACTAGAGGAGATGAATCCTTCATTGATTAGTGCGAGCCGTGACTTAGGAGCGAACAGCTATGAGACTTTTCGCCGGGTCATTCTGCCTTTGTCATTGAACGGCGTCAAAAGCGGCGTACAAGCAGTTTTCATTCCTTCTCTTTCACTCTTCATGCTGACACGTTTGATTGGAGGAAACCGTGTAATCACGTTAGGAACTGCGATTGAGCAGCATTTCCTTGTGACACAAAACTGGGGCATGGGTTCGACGATCGGTGTGATTTTGATTATTGCTATGTTCTTAGTGATGCTCCTGACAGGTGAGAAGAAAAAAGGAGGACAACGAAAATGAAAAAATTCCGCTGGTCAAATCTTTATCTTGTCGTTGTCTTTATCCTATTGTACGTCCCAATTTTTTATTTGATTTTTTATTCCTTCAATGATGGCGGTACAATGAATGACTTTACTGGGTTTACCTTTGAACATTACCAGTCCGTCTTTCAAGATACACGTCTGATGATCATTGTATTGAATACCTTTATGCTGGCATTTTTATCCGCCCTTTTAGCAACAGTGATCGGCACGTTCGGTGCGATGGGGATCTACTATACGAAAAAACGGCGAACACGAACAGCGTTGTTAAGTTTGAACAATGTCTTACTGGTTTCTCCAGATGTCATCATTGGTGCCAGTTTTCTGATTTTCTTCACGATGATCGGAAATTTGTTCCGCGGCTTTAGCCTAGGTTTTTTTAGTGTGTTACTGTCTCATGTGGCCTTTAGTATTCCCATCGTTGTTTTGATGGTTTTACCAAAGCTACAAGAAATGAATGATTCCATGATTGATGCCGCTCGTGACTTAGGTGCCAATAATCTGCAAGTCATCAAGAACATTATTTTGCCGTTTCTGACACCGGGAGTCATTGCCGGCTATTTCATGGCTTTCACTTATTCACTGGATGATTTTGCTGTGACGTTCTTTGTAACAGGGAATGGCTTTAGCACACTTTCTGTAGAAATCTATTCTCGTGCCCGTCAGGGGATCAGCCTAGAAATCAATGCCTTGAGCACATTGGTCTTTTTATTCTCAATGATTCTAGTCGTAGGGTACTACTTTATCAGCAAAGAAAATGTGTCGAAAAAACTACGTAAAAATCGGCGAGCGGAGGTGGCAAATCTGCGATGAAAAGATTACAATCTTTGATCATAGGAATTGTCGCCATCATTTTGGTACTGCTGTTTGGTGTACGGGAGTTGGAACATTCTTCAGGAATGGCGGGCGCCAAAGTTTTGAATATCTATAACTGGGGTGATTATATCGATCCAGATCTTTTGAAGAAGTTTGAGAACGAGACCGGTTATAAGGTCAATTATGAAACCTTCGATTCCAATGAAGCGATGTTTACGAAAATTCAGCAAGGAGGAACGTCCTATGACATTGCCATCCCAAGTGAATATATGATCCAAAAAATGATGGAAGAGCACTTGCTGAAACCTCTTGATCACAGCAAGATCAAAGGGCTAGACAATATTGATCCCCGCTTTTTGGATTTAAGTTTTGATCCTGACAACCGCTATTCGATCCCATATTTTTGGGGGACTCTTGGTATCGTCTATAATGATAAATTTTTTGCTGAAGGTGAAATCAAGGAATGGGATGATCTGTGGAAACCAGAACTAAAAGACAGTATCATGCTGATCGATGGCGCGCGGGAAGTCATCGGTCTAGGGTTAAACAGTTTGGGGTATTCATTGAACAGCAAAGACGACAAACAGCTTACAGCAGCCTTCAACAAATTGCGCAAAATGACGCCAAACATCAAAGCAATCGTAGCAGACGAAATCAAAATGTATATGGCAAACGAAGAAGCCTCTGTCGCTGTGACTTTCTCGGGAGAAGCAGCCGATATGATGTATGAGAATGAACATATCCATTATGTGATCCCATCCGAAGGATCCAATCTTTGGTTTGATAATATGGTTATTCCCAAAACGTCAAAAAATGAAGAAGGGGCCTATGCATTTTTGAACTTTATGCTTGAACCAGAAAATGCTGCCCAAAATGCTGAGTATATCGGTTATTCCACACCAAACAAAAAAGCACTCGCGTTATTGCCAGATGAAATCACGCAAGACAAACAGTTCTATCCTTCAGATGAGCTGATGAAGCATTTGGAAGTCTATGAAAATCTAGGCGCCCAATATTTAGGCATTTATAATGACCTATTTTTGGAGTTGAAGATGTACAGGAGATAATGGTAAAACTCAGTAAGAATGGGGATTTATCAACGTTCTAAAGAGCTAAAAATCGTCCTTTTTCTATCTGAGTTTTCCAATTTTCTACCAAAAGCGGCTGAAAAGCCGCTTTTTTTGTGTTATTTTATTTTTTCTACCACGTTTTTCTACCAGAGATACTTTGCTAGAAAAGCTTTGCGATAGAGATTTTTACCAGACGATGTTGAAAATAAAAAGACAGAAACGCTTGACCGTATATAGGCGTTCATCTATATTGTATATAGATAATTATCTATATACAATTCAATAGGAGGTCCTCCATGGAAAACTATGAACAGATTGCTACCATCATGAAAGCCTTAGCTGATCCAAAAAGGCTGAAAATTGTTGACTTACTTTCTACAGCTGACTCTCTTTGTGCATGTGAAGTGTTGGAGCATTTTGACTTTACTCAACCGACATTATCACACCACATGAAGCTTTTAGAGAAGGCAGGAATTGTCAAAGTAACGAAAAAAAGTCAATGGCATCATTACGCTTTACAGGAAGATTTTGTTGAGGATTTCCTAGTAATTTTGAAGGAACTTCTTATCAAAGAAAAATCAATTAGCTAGTAAACGATAGGAGTCTTATGAATGAACAATGTATCTACGGAAGTAACTGAAAAACCTGCAATAAATTTTTTCGAGAAGTATCTAACAGTTTGGGTATTGTTATGTATGGCAGCAGGCATGCTAATCGGAAAGTTTTTACCTAGTGTCGCAGACCGATTAGAAAGCTATCAAGTATTAAATACAAATATTCCAATTGCCGTTTTAACTTGGGTTATGATTTTCCCAATGATGATGAAAATCGATTTTAAATCAATACTGAACGTCCGAAAAACATATCAGGGGATTATGATCTCTAGCATTACAAGCTGGCTAATTAAGCCGTTCTTGATGTTTGGCTTAGCCTCTTTCTTCTTTTATGTTGTTTTTAGCAATTTTATCCCAGCAGACTTAGCAAAAGACTATGTGGCTGGAGCGGTTTTGTTAGGGGCAGCGCCATGTACCGCTATGGTATTTGTTTGGTCAAACCTTACAAAAGGTGATCCAGCACATACCTTGGTTCAAGTATCAATTAACGATTTATTAATCATTGTCCTATTTGTACCAATTGTTTCTTTTCTTTTAGGAGTAAATAATGTGTTTGTACCATGGAATATTCTCTTTGCTTCTGTACTACTATTTGTGCTAGTACCGTTAGTTGGTGGGGCATTGACGAGATACTTCATGATAAAACGTAAGGGAATTGATTACTTTAACAATCGCTTCTTACCAAAGTTTGACTCCATTACAACGATTGGCTTGTTATTGACATTGGTAATCATTTTTACTTATCAGGGGGATATTATTTTAAACAATCCGTTTCACGTTCTCATGATTGCCGTGCCTTTAGTCTTACAAAATATTATTACCGCAAACTTTGCTTATTTTACTTGTAAATGGACAAAACAGCCTCATAATGTGGCAGCTCCAGCAGCTTTGATTGGTGCTTCAGACTTTTTTGAGTTATCGGTTGCCGTAGCAATTACGCTTTTCGGTGTCAATTCACCAGTTGTGCTAGTGACAACAGTTGGTGTTCTGACAGAAGTGCCTGTTATGTTGTTATTAGTAAAATTGATCAATGGAACGAAAGATTGGTTCCCGACAAAAGGAGAAAATGAATGAAAAAAATCTATTTCTTATGTACGGGCAATTCCTGTCGAAGCCAAATAGCGGAAGGATTTGCTAAAAAATACTTAGATGATTCTTGGGAGATTCGAAGTGCTGGCGTTGAAACTCACGGCTTGAATCCTAGAGCGGTGTCTGTAATGGAAGAATCTGGAATCGATATTTCGAATCAAACATCTGACTTGATTGATTTGGACTACTTTAATCAGTCCGATAGGATTATTACTCTTTGCGGTGACGCAGCAGATAAGTGTCCCATGATTCCAAAGGAAAGCACACACCTTCATTGGGATTTAGTAGACCCTGCCAAAGCGAAAGGATCTGAGGCAGAAATTAGAAGTGCCTTTCGAAACACAAGAGATGAAATCAAAAAGAGAATGATTGAATTATCGCAGCAGTTAAATGTGTAATTCAAAAAGGGAGCGGGGTAAGGTATGTGGACTTGGATTAGCGACCAATTACTAAAAATGGTTTGGCTAAATGATTTGATGGGGAAATTAATTGAGCGTTTTGGGCTTTCGCTAGACAGCAAGATAGGGGCAAGTCTTCAGTTCTTTCTGTTTGATACAATTAAGATTTTTATTTTATTAACGATATTAATTTTTGTTATGGGGTACGTTCAGACTTTTTTCCACCTGAAAGAACCAAGGTATTGTTGGGTGGATTAAAGGGGTGGAAAGGCAATTTACTGGGGGCACTTTTGGGAACAGTTACGCCTTTTTGTAGTTGTTCTAGCATTCCAATCTTTATTGGGTTTACAACCGCTGGATTACCGTTAGGAGTAACCTTCTCCTTCCTTATTTCCTCACCCATGGTTGATATTGCGTCAATTATCATGTTAATGTCTTTTTTTGGCTGGAAATTTGCGGTAGCTTATGTTCTTTTAGGATTACTGCTAGCTGTAATTGGAGGTACACTCATTGATAAATTACACCTAGAGAATGAAATTCAAGATTATATTCGCGAAATGGAGGAAGGTCTTAGCCAAGTTGAAACCTATACCATTAAGAAAAGAATGGCTTATGGTTGGGGGCAAGTGAAAGAGGTTGCCAGTAAAGTCTGGCTTTATGTATTAATTGGAGTTGGGATTGGTGCGCTCATTCATAATTGGATTCCAACCAGTTTTATTCAAAGCATTCTAGGTAATAATAATCCATTTGGCCTGATTATTGCGACCTTAATTGGGGTACCTATTTATGCAGATATTTTTGGTGTTCTCCCGATAGCAGAAGCGCTATTCTCAAAAGGGGTGCCAGTGGGAACTTTAATGGCTTTCATGATGTCTGTCACAACGTTGTCTTTGCCATCACTAATCATGTTAAGTAGAGTGGTTAAACCTAAACTGTTAGGGATCTTTATCACAATTTGCATTGTAGGTATTCTATTGATTGGCTTTATTTTCAATAGTGTAGCTTTATAAAAAGATAAGGGGATTAGAAAATTATGGAAATTAAAATTGTAGGTTCAGGGTGTAAAAACTGTCAAAAATTAAAAGAAAACGTGGAAACAGCAGTATCAGAGTTAGGTATGACACCAACAATTACAAAAGTCGAAGATATGGCTGAAATCGTGAAAGCTGGTGTGATGAAGACTCCAGGGTTGATTATTGATGATAAATTAGTTGTTAGTGGCCGGGTTGCAAAACCAAAGGAAATTAAACAGCTATTGCAAGAAGTTTGAAAGATATCATTTATATAAAAATCACTGGATGTTTCGAGATATTCGAAAGAAGTACAAAATAATACTGTAAAGACAAACTCCAGGTCGGGTTTCGCCACAAGCGAATCACCCGATCTGGAGTTTTGTCTATTGCAGGAAGGCGTAGCCGGACTGCATGAATAAAGCCACCGGTTCTAACAGGGGGCTAACAGGGGGCTAACAAAGAACAGGAAACTGTGACAACTACCCATTGGGGAGTGTCCTAGCAGTATTTTCTTTGTCACGTGCTTATCAATCTTGTCACCTTATTTTGATGATGGATACGCTGCGTTTAACAGACGTTCTTTCTCGACTTCCATCACGAATGGCAGATAAAGATATTGTTGTTCTAGTAGATATTGATTGTCCTCTGTGTACTGATAAGAAGCTGTTTCTTTTGAATAGACCAACGGGGCAATTCGCACATCTCCGGTTGATTGATTGATCGAGTATTGACTGATACAAGGGAAGGAAGCAAGTTTCAAAAATATCTTTCCCCATTGTGTTTTAAAATAGTTACAGCTTCCTAGCGACCTGTAGAGAGACAGCAAAAGTCTTTGTCTACAGGTTTTTTTGTCTTAGAAAAGAGTCGCTGAGACAATTGGAAGCAGCTGCCCTGCAGAAGAAATACTAAGCAGTACTAGGTCGAAACAAGAAATAGTCCCAAACAAAGCGCTATCCTATAAAAACTAAATATACAACGCGTCAGTTACAGTAACTTTTTTTGAAAAGGGTCATGGGTTTATAGCCGTAGTTTTTAGAATGAATCAGCTAATTCGAAGATAATAATATGGAATTTTCTAGAAATTATATATGTCTTTTTGACTATCTTTTTATATCTCCTTAAATGTCCGCAAAGCCTTATTTTATAGGCTCTACGGGCATTTTGCTTTTGTGGTAAACCTCACATATCTAGGTCTATCTTCTTATATTTTCGCTATCAAGCGTGGTTAAAATCGTGGTAAATACTTCTATGCGATTAGACGCTGAACCTCTGATTTTGCGGTATCTATGGACGCATGAGCGTACCAGTTCATTGTGATACTGATATTTGAATGTCCCATGATATACTGTAAATCTTTTGGGTTCATGTTCTTGCTTGCCAGTCTTGTGCAGAACGTATGACGTAGCGTATGCGGTGTGATATGTGGCAAGGGATTGTCTTTGTGGTGCTTGTTGTATTTCTTTACCATACGGACAAATAAGGCGTTGTAATCAATCGCAACTTTTGGCTTGCCCTTATGATTGACAAATAGGAAATTGCCCCGTCCGTCTATCACAAATGGTTCTGCCTTTGGGCGTTTCTTCATAACCCGTTGAAATGCCTGTATCGTTTCTCTGCTTAATGGTACTTGCCTTATTCCGCTTTTCGTCTTAGGCGTTTCAATATAATAGCCTTGTTCCTTGCTCTTTAGTAACTGGTGGTCGATAATCACAACTTCATTCTTGAAATCAATATCGGCTACTGTCAGTCCGCACAGTTCCGAGATACGAAGTCCTGTCTTTAACAGTATCAGCACATCATCATAATGCTTGTGATACACATTGTCCGTCTTAATAAATGACAATAAGGCTTGTTCCTGTTCCTCTGTCAATGCGACTTTCTCTTTGGTATCATTTTCTAGGACTTCATTTAACTTGAAATCAAAAGGGTTCTTCCTTACGCAATCGTCTTGTATGGCGATATAGAATGACGCTTTTAACGAGCGTTTATGGTTGTTAATGGTATTGTAGGAAAAGCCTTTGTCTTTCATGCGTAACGCCCATTCTTTAGCGTCAGAGGGTTTTATCGTATCAATGCTCCTAGCACCTAACTTATCCTCTTTCAATAACCGCATGAGTTGTTCCCGTTGTTTCATTGTGCTTTTCTTCACATTTGCCCTCTGTGCGTTCTGTTTGGCATAGAGTTGGCAAAGCGTCATTTTCTTGCCTGTGCTGTCGATACCGTCCTCAATATCCCGTCTTATCTGCTGTTCCAGTTCTCGAAGTGAGGGTTTTTCCCGTTTTCCCTTTGGTGTCGGGTCTATGGGTGTCAATCTCCAAGCATACACATATTTTGTGTTTCCAAATGCGTCCACATATTTATATAAGTATTTTCCGTCTGTTCGTTGGCTCTCTCCAGTATGCAGGATACGACCTTTGTTATCCCGTCTTTTTTCTTTCATGGTGTCTGCTCCTTTCCTTGTTGGAAAGAGCCTTGATATGATTTGTATTCATCATAGCACATACAAGGCTCATTTGCATTAGATTGCGTCCAATTTGTCAATAACCTGTTCAAACTGTCGGCGTTTAATCTGTATGCGGTTGCCATTTATAATGAGCCAGCCAGCGTCCTTGTTTTCCTCTGCCAATCGTCTTAACTTGTTTTCTCCGATACGGAAATACTTTGACGCTTCCTCAATGGTAAGGGTGTATTTTTCCCATACGGGAATATCCTGTGCATTACTCATAAAACACCCCCTCACTTTCGATTACATCTGCTATATCCGTACACATCTGTTCCACAAGCATTTCCTGTTTTTCGGAAAGGTGGGTACATTCATCAATCATTTTCATGTAGTTTGAGCCTGTCAGCCTGTCGATTTCCTCTATCATCACGATTGACGGCATGACCTGTCTTTTCAGCCATTGCAGAGTGCGTTCCATATTGACAGGTACGGGGTTCATTTCAAAAGGTAAACTGTCATGGGAAATGAATATCTCCCACAGCGGATAGTCGGGAAATTGCACAAAATCAGTAATAAGGTGAAACACCAGCCCATGAGGGTTATATGTCAATAACAATTCCTCAACTGCCTGTACTGCCTTTTTATCACGCAGACGAATTTCAAAACGGTTGATAATATCCGTATGTTTCTTTTTGGTTGCCTGTTCCTTTTGTTTTTCATACAGGCAGAAATATTTTGTGCTTGCCTTTGAGCCGATATAAAGGGTACTTGCTAAATTACGGTTTTTTCCGCTTAGTTTTCCACCTTGCACATTTTCATAGTTTTTACAGCGACATTCCGCACCGCCATTTTTGTATTTTTCAGACAAAACGGGAATATCCAGCAGACCGCACATATCATTGATTGCCAAGTCAAAACGTCGGATAACACCGCCACAGTCAAGACAGCGGTTTAAGAATGAATACCAATCTCTGTTCTGTGTCTGTAAAACATATTCCATGTTGCGTGAGCCTGCTCCTTTTAATTCCAAGAATACGCCCATGTGTTCATCATCAGAAGCCATAACCTTGATTTCCCCGTAGGCGTAATGCTCTTTATAGCCATAATATCCATAGTCATAATGGATAAAATAATCTGCTTTCATGCCAAGCACCTTTCGGATAATTTCCAATGCGTCAGTCGTTGGAAAACGGACAGACAGATAATCAACGAGCAGATAAAAAGGCTTATCGCAGATATAGTAATTCAGACAACGCAGGATAATATTTTGTGTTTCCTTACTGGCGTTGGCTTTTCCGTTCTCAAAGCGGTTGATACTATATCTTGATACATGGGTAAGACTTGCAAGTTCTTCTTGTGAAAGACCGCTTGCAAGACGTTTGTTCTTCATTTCAAGTGCAAATTCTAAATTGTTCATTGTATTCCTCCAATCCCACAATAGCCTTGAAATACCTGTAAACCACCATTCAAAAGAATGTGAAGTTACTATCTTCTTAAAACTCCTCATTACTCCTTACAGCTTTGGGGTTGTATGGTTTTTGACTTGTCTTTTGTGAAATAGTGCCCCCCTGTTAGATAACGGGGGCACAGACAAGGCTCGCAGGCTCGCCAGCCGACAAAGCATTTCTTCCCCTTGACACAAGGTGTCATGGCGGTAAGCCTGAGAGGCTTCCGCCACCGTGTCAGAAATACTTTGTCAGCAAGTTCTGTTTTGCCTTTTCTAACAAGTTCCATTTCAACCGATATTCATATCTACGGATTTAATCAGATAGGTATTTCTTTTTGAATGTTTTTATATTTCATTCTATTGTGCTTATTCGATTACAAGAACATAGTAATTCTTATATGCTTATTTGTCAATATCTTTTTTTGCCTTTACAAATCATATTAAGCATGATAGACTTATAATAGCGAAGATATAACGAGATATGGAGGGTTATGCAATGAAAATAAGCCATTTAGGAAATAATATACAGACCATAAGAAAATTTAGGGGAATGAAACAACAGGAACTTGCGGACAAAATTGGTATCAATATGCAGAGCCTTTCCAAGATTGAAAGAGGGTTGAACTATCCTGCCTATGAAACGCTGGAAAAGATAATGGAAGTGCTGGACGTTACGCCCAATGAATTGTTGTCGGGAGAATGGAAGTATGTCAATCAATCTGAAAAGGAAGTCTGTCAGTTTTTAAGAGCCGAAGAACGTCTAAATGCAGAACTGAAACATGGACACTATGATAACTTCTTTGACAGCGAGGAAGAATGGCTGGAATATGAGTTAGAAAAGTTACGGGAATATATTACAGACTATATCAACGGGAAAAGCATTGAAGCGTCCGACCTTTACCCAATCAAAGAATTTATCCAGCATTTGAAGTTTCAAAAATTATTAGACCGCTATGATGATTTATACAGTATGGATATGTTTGGGGAAAGCATAGAGGGACATAAGTATAAGACACCTTATCAAGTCGTGAAAATGATAAACCCGAACTCAAAAGAAGATATGGAACTGTTACGAGAAGTATTAAGGAATAACAATTTTGATGATGAGGACGAGTAACTTTTTTCCTCTTGCGAGAAGATACAGCAAACAAAAAGCCCGATCAAGAGTGCAAAGCACCACCAATGGTGGCAAAGCTCTTGACAGGGCTTTTTCTTTTCTGTTGTGGGCAATCAAGAGGAAGAAAGGGATAAAATCTGATTTGTGGTAAATCAGGCAAAGGCAACGCAGGTATCACAGTATGAATTGACACCGCATAAGGAAAGCAACTGGAAGATTGTAGAATAAATGAAAAAGGCTTGCATTCTGCATTTTTATAAAATTGCAAGTCTTTATATTGACAAGCATAAAATACTAAGATATACTTTAATCAGACCAACGGTTTGTATTGGAGGTAAGTTATGGCACGAAATAAATATCCAGAAGAAACAGTAAAACTCATTTTAGATGTTTCTACAAAAATGTTTTGTGAAAAAGGATATGATAACACATCATTGCAAGATATTATCAATGAAACAAAACTTTCTAAAGGTGCTATTTATCATCATTTCGATTCAAAGGAAGATATTTTAAAAGCAATTTTTCAAAGAATTGGAAATGAAAATGCAGTAATATTTGCTAAAATTAGAGATAACGATAGTTTAAACGGTTTAGAAAAGTTAAGAGAAATATTTAAGACAGCGGTATTCAATTCTAACCAAAGCGTTTTATTGACAGTTTCTCCTCAACTATTAAACAATCCTCGTTTTCTTGCTATGCAAATAGAACAAATGTATGAAATTGTAGTACCTGAATTTGTTGAACCCGTTTTAGAACAAGGTATCAAGGATAAGTCTTTGGAGATTGAAAATTCACATGAAATTGCAGAAGTTATCATGGTATTAAGTAATGTATGGCTCAACCCATTAGTTGAAATGACGGATAAAGAGGGTATGGAAAAACGTTGCAATACATTCAATGCCCTTTTAAATGGAATAGGCATAGACACATTATTAGACGAAGAAACAATTTCTGCATTTATACAGTTTTGTAAATAACTGTATTTGTTATCCCTATACGATAGACTGCTCTATAAAAGAGCAGTTTATTTAAACCATTATATAAACCGACGGTCTGTTTGATTAAATAAAAAGGAGAGATTTTATGCAAGCAGAAAAAAAACTTTTTAATCGTGATTTTATACTTGTTGTTATAGGACAGATAATTTCTTTATTTGGAAACGCTATCCTACGATTTGCATTACCGTACTATTTGTTAAAAGAAACTGGTTCATCAGCTTTGTTTGGTATTGTTACAGCCTGCTCTTTTTTACCTATGGTTATTTTGTCGCTGGTAGGTGGTATTATTGCTGACAGGACAAATAAAAGAAACATTATGGTCATACTAGATTTTGTAACAGCAATCATAATTTTAGTATTTTATTTGTCATTGGGAAAAATTCCTATCATACCTTTGTTTATTGTTGCTTTGATGTTACTTTATGGTATTTCTGGTGCATATCAACCAGCGGTACAAGCAAGTATTCCTCTATTGGTATCATCAGATAAACTTACCGTCGGTAATGCTATAATAAATCAAGTAAATACTTTAGCAAACTTTATCGGACCAGCTATAAGCGGAGTAGTTTTTCAATTTTATGGTATCAATCCCATTTTAATTGTTAGTATTATATGTTTTACTTTTTCAGCCATTATGGAAATTTTTATCCATATTCCACACCAAAAAAGACCTCGTGAAGTAGGTGTAATTGCAGTTGCTAAAAACGATTTAAAAGATAGTTATACCTTTTTGAAAAAGGAGAAACCCATTTTTATATCCGTAATCTTTTTGGTTTGCATTTTCAATTTGGTTTTAAGTGCTGTTTTAATTGTTGGTCTGCCTATCTTAATTTCTGAAGTTTTAAAAATGCCAGATACACTATATGGTTTTTCACAATCAGCATTATCATTAGGTGGTTTATGTGGTGGTATTTTAACAGCTCTTGTTGCTTCAAAGTTAAAACTAAAAAACCTTTATACCTTGTTACTTATTTGTTCTGTTTCTGTTTTACTTATGGGAATTTCGCTATTTTTAGAATTGCCTGCAATAGTTTCCTACTGGGTAGTTACAGTGATGTGCTTTGTGGCTATGGGTGTATCTACTATGTTTGTTGTTCAAATTTACACTCTTGTTCAGACACAAACACCACCGCAATTAGTAGGAAAGATAATGGCTACGCTGGTAGCAGTTGCTATGTGCGGTCAACCTATTGGACAAATGGTTTACGGTATTTTATTCGATGTATTTATACAAGAAACATGGGTTGTTATGTTTGTAGCTTCTATTGCTTCAATCATGATTTCAATATATTCAAAAAGAATTTTTCAAAAGTTAGAGATATAATACAAGGGGTTAAATAGTATGTTAGGCTAAAAACAATATATAAAAGAAAATTTGAAATCTGCTAAAAGGATAGTGTTATAAAAGAAAGAGTAATATTGCAGTATTTAAGGCTCGCACAAATATATGTTTTGTGTGGGCTTTTTTCTTACCATTTTTCTGTATTTCTAAAGGGTATAAACGGTATTCCGTTTATATATTTCAGCATTAGCAGAAAGGGGGTGAGATTATGAGGACATCTTCTTTCGAGCATATCGTCAGATTACAGTTCAATTCTTTAATGCTGATTGTCATTAAGAACAAAGTGAAAAGTCGAAACAGACAGCTTGCAAGACATTCTAAACGTGAAGTATTGTTTTGTGAAATAGCCGAAACGAAACAAGTTGAACGTGGAACGATTGATACCTGTTTTTATGATTGTGTATCATTTAAAGTCTTGCACTTTACAATTTATGTATCTGATGAAACACTTGGTACAGTTTTACATAGACTGTCAGAAAAACAGCGTAGTGCGATTTTATTACGTTATTTTCAAGGAATGAACGACAGAGAAATTTCAGAACTGTACCATGTATCACGTTCTGCTATTTGCAGTAGAAGAACTAGAGGACTAAGGAAGTTAAAAATGCTTTTGAGCGAAAGGAAGTAAAGAAATGAGTAAAGATTATGGCTATCCCTCTTTTGAATTGATTTGCAAAGCGTCAAGCGGAGATGAAATGGCAGTTAAAGAGATTTTGAAGTTTTATGACGGTTATATTTCTAAATTATGCTTGCGTCCTTTTTACCACTCTGAAAGTGGTAAAATCATTATGCAGGTTGATGAAGAACTAAAAGGAGAAATTCATACAGACATGATGAAAGCAATATTGAAATTTGAAATCGGAGTGAAGTAATCAACTGTATAAAAAAATCGGGAGATACACAGTTTCGTGCTATCTCCCTTAGTAGTTTTACGGTCATATCAAGGCTCATTCAATCGTGGTAAATTCGTGGTAAGATGAGTGTTTTTCTATACTTCAAAATGCTTGAATGTATAGTGTTTATGCGGATAATTGAAAATTAGATATAAAATTTGGGAGAAATTATCGCATGAAATGACCCTTGATTGAGAACGCCATGAAAGGTGGGAGAAATGCAGTTGTGTATATAAGCGAAAGCTGTCTCTTCTTTCCAAAGAAGACTGGATGATTTTGGAATCTGATTTTCTTTGGCTTAAAGGGCAAAATAGTTTGTTTTTTTGGGAGATTAAATTTATACTAATTTTTATAGCTAATTTAGTGACTTGTTAAGTAGATACGAAACAACTCCTGAATTAGAAAACAAATGAATGGGAAAGCGAATGTTTGATGACAGCTATCATTCGCTTTGCTGAACCGTTTGCCTAAGGAGTGGAATGTTGTGCCAGATTTAGTAAAGTTTGTATTGGTTATCTTAGTTATTTGGGTTATTTATCAATTGGTTACTTCTGTTTTATTTAGCTTGTCGCAAAAAGCCGTTAAAAAACGACTGAAGAGTAATAAGATGACAGATCAACAACTTGTAAACTTGTATCATTCTGTTGCAAAGTCAAATCAATATAATACGATGCAAGCCATATTTTCTTATGGAATTTTTTACAAAAGTCATGAAAAACAAAGTAATGAAGTGTACAAGTTGTATCGAGATGAAATGGAAAAAAGAAACTTGCTATAAAAGAAATTTTAAGGTCACTTATTTTTCTGATAAGTAACATCAAACATAGATATGGCTAAAAATAGATCCTTCTTTGCAATTTTGTGAGGAGGGCTCTATTTTTTTGAGCAAACAAAATAAATAGGTGAATAAAAAGGGACTCTTTTTTTGATGGAACATCGTCTCTGCGCTTCTACTGGTAATAGTAGTGTAACAGTAGAATTTTTAAAGAGTCTAGCTAGATATGCAATGCTGCTTATCAAAGACAGGATTTCATAAAAATCTATGAATCTAGTTTGTTTAGGGGTATTATAAATATAGTAACAAAGTGGATAAACAATCTGGAGGAGGAAGCATGATTCAACAATTTTTGCAAAAATTTACACGAAAAACTTGGAAAGTAGAACAATCATTTGAAGTAGTATCTAAAGAACACAGAGAAATAAAAGGGCTTTCTTTTGAACAAAACGAAGATGAATCGATCGTTATGGACTTTTTGAATCATATGGACAGAGAGTATGACACAACACCTGCAGGACGGAAACAGCAAGGAGATGCCTTTGAGCATTTTTTTGCAGCGGTCTTTCGGCTAGCAAACTACGATGTTGAGATCACCAGAAAAAGCTATCTGCAAGGCAAACAGGTCTACACTGGTGATGACAATGTAGACTTGATTTTAAGCAAAGATGCGGAACGGATTGCTGTTCAAGCCAAACATTACCGCTTGAACACGAAAGCACCCAACTTGATCACGAAAGAGTTTGTCAATAAATATTCAGGAATCTCAGATGAAAATTGGACAAATAAACTTTTTATCACAACATCTTTATTTAATCCCCATGTTTATTTAGAGATCGAGAAGAATGAAAAAGCACAAAACATTGAATGGTATGACAGGTACGGATTATTGCAGTTGTTGAACACATTGATCCCAGAAACAATGGAAAAGCACATGTTTTTAAATAGTTTGCCAGAACAAGTAGTCAAATGTCCGGAATGTGAATCAGGGTTTATTGTCCAAAAATGGAATAAGCAAAAACATAGCTATTTCAAAGGATGTACGATGTTTCCAGAGTGTGCACATACGGAAAGTGTTTCATTCAGGCACACACGTAAAAGTTTTACTACGTCCTCAAAAGAACTAGATAATAGCATTTCTTCTTAGGATAACTGGTACTCTAAAATGCTCATTTGTTGAACGAATCAGACACTTAGTAGAAGAAAGGAATGAAAAGATGTTTAATCTCGCTGTTCGTGGCCACGACTTAACCAAGGTTTGTGATCCACAAGATCTCGCTTGTCAAATCGCTGAAAAAGGCATCAAAAATGTTCAATTTGCACTAAATGCTTCATTTCCGGAACTTAGTGCTGCTGCCCAGATCAATCCGGGAATGGGGACTTTTTTTAAAAATGAATTTGGGCAACAGAATGTTCAAGTGGCATTGTTGAGCTGCTATAGTAATTTGATTCATCCAGATCCTCATGAACGAGAAAAGATTCTGCAGAAATTTGAACGCTATCTTTTTCATGCACGCTATTTTGGGGCGTCAATGGTTGCTTCGGAAACGGGTTCCGTTATTCCCACACTTGGTTACAGTGAAGAAAATTTCACAGATGAAGTTTTTGATGAGCTTGTAACTGTTGTCCAGCGGTTGGTAAAAACCGGGGAACGTTATCAAACAATGGTTGGGATCGAAGCGGGATTAAATCACCCCCTATTTTCCAATGACCGAATTCAGGAATTGATCGCAAGAGTTCCTTCTGATTTTCTGGGCATCGTCTATGACCCTACCAATCTCATCACTCCAGAAACGGCAAGTAAACAAGTAGAAATCGTTGCAGAGGCCTTTGAGAAGTTTGGTGAACGAATTGTCTGTCTCCACTTGAAAGACTACGTGATTGAAGAGGACCGCATTGTTTCTGTCCCTTTAGGAGAAGGAATCATTCCTTATCAAGCCATTTTACAAATCGTTGACCAATACAAACCTTATTGCTATGTCGTATTGGAGGGAACAAAAGATGAAGGAATCAAACGGGCGGTTGCTATGATAGAGGGGCTAAGCTGAATCGAATGAACCCATTGGCAAAAAAATCATTTGACGTCAAAGAAGTGATTGCCTCTAATCGCGAACACATTTAGAGAGCACGCTTATTAAAAGAAGCGACAGCATAAGTTAGAATGGGACAAACAGACACTAGCGCATAATCCTGCCAATATTCTGAATTAACGCTCAAAATATGCGATGAGGATGTTTGTGTTCTGTCCCGTTAAACGTTAATCTGTCGCTTCTTTTTTTGTTGGGAATGATACGTTCTAATTGAGGCTGTTTTATTCGTTGATCTGCCAATGACGAATCCTATGGATCAGCTGTTCTTTCTCTTTTTCACTGGCAAAGGAATGGCGGGCGGCGGTCTCATTCAATAAGCGCAGCTCACTTTCCGACATTTGGCAGTGACGGGTCATGTGTATGTATTCATCAGTTAATGTTGTTTTAGAAACGGTGCGATTATCTGTGTTTAAGCAAAAAGGGACCCCAGCTGTCAGCCATTCCCTGAAAGGATATTGGTGATAATCCGTGATGGCTTTGGTATGCACATTACTAGTAGGACAACCTTCAATACAGATTTGATTGCGGGAGACAAAATCTTGGGCTTTCTTATCCCCTTTCAAAATGATACCGTGGCCAATGCGTTTTGCACCGCTTTCGATTGCTTGATAAACATTACGGATACAGCCGCATTCACCGGCATGCAATGTCAATTGCACGTTTTGACCGTCTATGAAAAGTTGGTAAGTT
The DNA here is from genome assembly GCF_040910045.1 of Enterococcus sp. RTP21361st1_A6_RTP21361_211029. Taxonomy (NCBI): domain Bacteria; kingdom Bacillati; phylum Bacillota; class Bacilli; order Lactobacillales; family Enterococcaceae; genus Enterococcus; species Enterococcus sp. RTP21361st1_A6_RTP21361_211029. Next base: position 48,066 of record NZ_JBDGBK010000004.1, read on the forward strand.
TGCGCTAATTTGGGAACATAGTCATCTTCTTCAGGACCAGCTAAATCGATGCCAACGACTTTCTCTTCAGAAACAGACTCCGAAAAAATCTGGGAGATTGCAGCAGCAGACTCTTGCCGCATCCCGATGATCAAGATATTCCCTTTTAGCGGATAGATGGACTCCGCACGAGCGATTCCTCTAGCTACTGCTTGAATCGTTTGTGGGCAGGAAAGACCCTGTTCCATTGACTGACTAGGAGCAAAGCGGATTTCGATATACGCGACACCATCTTCAAACGCTTGTTCCATGACATCAAACGCTGCGGCTTCTAATGCAAATTCACTTTGGAGATAAGGAAGAACGAAATCAAAGCGTTCCAAGTACTCATTAAGATCAGAACAGTCTTGGGGGGCTTGCATCCGTTCTTCAAGGATCGACAGTTCTTGTGGGATAGGCAGATTTTGCTGATTGGCGATCTTAAGTAATGTTTCTGGACGAATCGATCCATCCAAATGGCAGTGCAATTCTACTTTAGGGAAGGCTTGGATTTGGCTTTTCGTTAACACGTCATTCCTCCTCGCATACGCAGGGTACGCTGAATTTTTTTATGTATGAATATAGCATAGATACGGGTTATGTGCTAGTGAAAAAAGGAAATTCTCATGATAAACACTCTCCCTCTCAAAAAAGCTTCTATAAAAAGCCTCTATAAAAAGCCTCTATAAAAAAGCTCCGGTCAAAAAAGCTCGTATCAAAAAAGCCGCTGCCATGGGAGGATTGTCCCATGGCAGCGTACGATTTTGTTGAGTTGGCACTTTTTTGCTGAGAAAACTAAATCAGCTCTGAGAGTTCGACGGCATCGATCGCCAGATCTTGTGCGGCTTCCTTCAACGTGAAGTGACCGTCAAATGCGATGACACCACGCGCCAGTGCAGCGTTTGTTCTTAATGCCTTTTCAGGATCGGCAGCCAATTGTTTAGCGTAGGGTAATGTGGCGATACTCAATGCCAATGTAGCAGTCTGTGGAACTGCGCCAGGCATATTGGCAACAGCATAATGGATCACATTTTCTTGGATGTAGGTAGGATCGTCATGAGTAGTGACACGATCTTCTGTCTCAAAAATGCCTCCTTGATCAATCGCAATATCTACAATCACTGATTTTTCTGCCATGGTTTTCACCATCTCACGAGTTACTAGATTTGGCGCTTTTTTGCCTGGCAGCAAGACGGCGCCAATCACCAAGTCTGCTTGTTGAATAGCGGCTTCAATGTTGAAACGATTAGAGAAGAGTGTCTGAACTTGTCCGTCAAATAGCTGGTCTAATTCTTGTAAGCGTGGGATGGATACATCGAGAATCGTGACTTGCGCCCCAAGCCCTAACGCCATTTTCGCGGCATTGGTTCCGGCAACGCCACCACCAATAATCGTGACCTGACCTTTTCGAACACCCGGGACACCGGACAGGAGGACTCCTTTGCCGCCATAGATTTTTTCTAAGAATTGTGCGCCGATCTGAACTGCCATTCGACCAGCAATTTCACTCATTGGAGAGAGGAGAGGCAGCGTCCCATTAGCCAGTTGGACATTCTCATAGCCAATCGCTCGAACCTTGGAGAACATGAGCGCTTTTGCTAATTCTGGATTGGCAGCAACATGTAGGTAAGTAAATAACAGCAATCCCGCTCTTAAGTAGGAATACTCTTCTGGCAGCGGTTCTTTGACTTTCATCACCATGTCAGCCGCCCAGACGTCTGCAGCGTTAGCAACGATCGTTGCGCCGACTGCTCGATAGGCTTCGTCTGAAAAAGTTGATCCGATACCTGCATTTGCTTCAACCAAGACCTCGTGCCCTTCTTGAACCAATTCATAGACGCCAGCTGGCGGCAAAGCTACACGATTTTCATTGTTCTTGATTTCTTTAGGAATTCCGATTTTCATATGCGTCACACCTTTCTTTCTTCTATTATAAAGGAAAGCGGATCCATTGTAAGGAGAAAGCGAAGATTTCTCAAGGTAGCCGTCAAGAGGCGCGGTCATTATCAACATGCATTGATGAGGACTATTTATAAAAAAACTACCTATAGAGTGTCAAGAAAGAGGTAATCGTACTTGATCCTTCCTGACAACTTATAGGTAGTTTCTTTTTTATAAATTAGTACTTTCGTCCTCTGTAAATGTCCAAAAATGTAAACTTTGAGCAGCGATTTCTTCCAATGAATAGGACGTTAAATAATGTTTTTTTTTCGGCGTATCGTTTGGATCTAAAACAACCACATTTTCGTCTTGCGTAGCAGCCAACACCATGATATGACCAGTATCTGTGAAATCTCCACTGGTCACAGAGCCGATCACTGGCTGTCCAACTGCCAGATAATTGGCTACTTGCGCTGTGTCTGTGCCCAAATCGTGATACGAGTAACCAAAGGAATCCGCAAAATCAGAGAAAATCCGCCAATCGGTTCCTTGCCCATCGACATAGTAGCTATCTTGTGCCCAATCCAAAACTTCAAGCGGCGAAACATTATCCTCTCGCAAATAAGCGAGTACCATTGAAAGAGAGAGCAGGGCACAGCCATTATCGCTTAAAGTTTGCGTACCATCTGAACCATAGGAATAATCAGCCCATTCTTCATTTGTTTGTAGGTAAAGAGGCGTAGTCACTCCATTTTCTTGTAAATACTCGTTCGCTTGTTCATTGTAAGCTGCTTGATCAAAATCCATGTCATCCATCATGGGATATTCTTCATAATCTTGGCTGGAATAGCTCACATGAGAAAGTCGGATAAATGCAGCAAAAATCAATAATAAACCCAACAAAACAAGAAAAACATAACGCTTTCTTTGTTTCCCTTTTTTCTTCATAGCTTCCCTCCTGAAGTAGCGTGCCTTTTTTGCCTTACTTCAAGTAAAGCAGAGGGAATGAAGGTTGTCATCCGCCTGTGGACTGATTCGTGTCAGTTGTTTCTAGTTCTTCCAATTCCAGACTCGTGTTTTCCCAAGCTTCCATCAGCTGTTCTTGGGTGGCTTGGACAGTCTCCATTGCTTGATTCAGCGAAGACAAACGGACGTGGTCGTTCAATGCGTCAGGACGAGTCATCGCTTGTTCGATTTCTTCAAGCTCTGCTTCGGTTTTGGCTAGGTCTGCTTCAATTTGAGTGACTTTACGCTGCAATGAGCGAATGGCTTTTTGTTGTTCTTTGCTCTGGAAGAAAGATTGTTTGCCTTGTGAGATGGCTTTCTCTTGAACATCAGATTGCTGCATCGCAGCTAGTTCTGTTTCTTCCAGTTTTTTCTCCACGTAATAATCATAGTCCCCTAAATACAATTTGCTGCCGGTTTCAGATAATTCAATGACTTTGGTCGCGATTCGATTGATAAAGTAGCGGTCATGAGAAACAAAAAGCAATGTGCCTTCATAATCAATCAAGGCATTTTCGAGTACTTCTTTGCTGTCGATGTCCAAGTGGTTAGTCGGTTCATCTAAGATCAGGAAGTTGTCATGATCCATCGCAAGTTTTGCTAAAGCGACCCGTGCCTTTTCGCCGCCACTGAGCAATGTGATTGGTTTTTCAACATCTTCACCAGAAAAAAGGAAACTTCCTAAAATTGTGCGGATCTCTACTTCTGGCGTAGTGGGGTGCTCATCCCATAATTCTTTCAAGATTGTTTTTGTTGAATGGAGATCTGATTGGGTTTGATCATAATACCCAATTGAGACATTGGCACCTAGATGAACGTCACCGCGAATCAAAGGAATCTTGTGGATCAGTGATTTTAATAATGTCGATTTGCCAATTCCATTAGGGCCGACTAATGCAATGGCATCTTTCCGGCGAACATCCAAATCGATCGGCTCGGATAGAACAGTCTCTTGATAACCGATGGCTGCGTTGGCTACTTGCATTACCACATTGCCAGAAGGTTTACTGATTGAAAAAAGGAAATTTGCGGATTTTTCATCTCCTTGAGGCCGATCGAGCCGCTCCATTTTTTCTAATTGTTTGCGCCGGCTTTGCGCCCGTTTAGTTGTGGAGGCACGAACTAAATTACGCGCTACAAAGTCTTCTAATTTATTGATTTCTTCTTGTTGTTTTTCGAAAGCTTTCCATTCACTTTGCAGCTGCTCGGCTTTCAAAACCAGATAACGACTGTAATTCCCTTTGTAATGGTGCATTTTCCGTCGGCTAAGCTCATAGACCTCATTGACGACTTTATCTAAGAAATAACGGTCATGAGATACAATCAAAAGAGCACCGGCATACCCTTGAAGATAGTTTTCAAGCCAAGACAATGTCTCAATATCCAGGTGGTTAGTCGGTTCATCCAAAATCAAAATATCTGGCTTTTGCAACAGCATCTTTGCTAGTGCTAGACGAGTTTTTTGACCACCAGACAATGTTTCAATGGATTGCTCATAAAAAGTGCCGTCGAACTTAAAGCCGTGTAGAACAGAACGGATCTCATTTTCATATCCGTAGCCGTTTTTTTCGGCAAATTCATGTTGTAGCTGGTCATATTCTTTTAATAGACCATCATAATTGACTGCTGTCGGGTCTGTTTCTGAAATGGCGACTTCTAATGAGCGCATCCGCTGTTCCATCTGTCGAATGCCGGCAAAAGCCGTCAACATTTCTTCCCAGACTGTAGCAGTACTGTTTAAACCAGTGTCTTGGGCAAGATAACCTAGTGTCGCAGTTTTATTTTTGGCGATCGTTCCTTTATCGGGGCTTTCGATCCCGGCAATGATTTTTAACAGGGTCGATTTTCCGGCGCCATTTCTTCCCACAAGCGCGATCCGGGAATGGCTAGCAATCTCTAGGTTGATATTCTCAAATAAAACTTCAGCGCCAAATAGTCTGGCGATTTGATTTGCTTGTAATAGTATCATATGTATTCATTCCTATTCTTGAAGTCACTTGTCTCCTTGGTTGCAATACTATCAGTCTATCACATTTTGTGATAAACAGCGATTATGAAAAAAGAATGATTGTATCATTAAATAAAAAAAATTTCAAATTGTGAGCAATCAAATTGATTTTTGAGCAAACTATTTGATATGATAGCTACATCACACGTGAATTTTTCACAATGGGGGAGTATTTCTTGAAAGATCATCAAATTCCAAAGGCAACAGCGAAACGTTTGCCTTTGTATTACCGCTATTTACGCATCTTGCACAATGCTGGAAAGTTGAAGGTTTCATCTACTGAATTAAGCGAAGCTGTCCAAGTGGATAGCGCAACGATTCGTCGCGACTTCTCTTATTTTGGGGAATTGGGAAAACGCGGCTATGGCTATGACGTGGAAAGCCTGATGCAGTTTTTTGCTAAAACGTTGAATGAAGACCATATGACAAATGTCGCGCTAGTAGGTGTTGGTAATCTAGGTAGCGCACTGTTAAAATATAAATTCCATCAGAGCAATAGCATTCGGATCAGTGCTGCATTTGATGTGAATGAAGATATCGTAGGACGAATCGTGGATGGCGTTCCTGTCTATCCAATGAGCGATATGAAAGAACAAGTGAAGATCCAACAGATCGATGTCGCGATCTTGACGGTTCCCGCACAACATTCGCAAGACTTAGTCAATGAGCTTGTGAAAGCAGGGATCAAAGGAATCTTGAACTTTACGCCTGCGCGCATCACTGCACCAAAAGGTGTGCTGATCCAAAATGTTGATTTGACCAATGAATTACAAACACTGATTTATTTCTTGCATTCTGGCAACGTCTTAACGACAGATCAACCGGAAAACCACGAAACGACTGAATCAGAATAAAACCCAAAAACACTGTCTTTCCATCAACCTTCGCGTCTAGTAGGTGATGGAAAGACAGTGTTTTTTTATTTCATCAGTTGATCAAAAAGATCGTCATAAGAGATGGTCTCGGTTTTGGTCAAGGCAGTCCTATAGCGATCAATAATAGCAGCCAGCCTATTAAAATCAATGATTCGTGCTTCTCTGTGGCGTTCATCTCCTTGAAAATAAAGAAGGACGACAGGAGCAGTCAATGCTGAAAATTGGCCAGCCGCCTCTGGGACTTCCGCTACATTGACAGCATAAAGTGGAACATGCTTTTCTAAAGCTAATTTATTAAGACGAGGTTTGTCTGCTAAGCAGACACTGCAAGCCGGCTGTGAGAGATAAATAAGTGCCAATGGGGTTTCTTTTATCTTCGTCAGCAGTTCATCTAATGTATTCATTTGTATCATGCAAATTCCTCCAAGCAGATTCTCTGTCTAATGTACGTTTTGAGGGACAACTTGTCAAAGAAACTGCTGGAAAAGAATAAAAACTAAAGCAAGCTTTAAGGTGCCAGCAAAGACTGTAAAAAACATTGTGCATTGAGGCAAAAAAACGTATAGTAGTTCCAGCGCAATTATTTTTTTATAAAGAAGGTTGAATATATGTTACAAAGCTTACCTAATTCTGTTTTGCAGATGAGCGTGATCTTTCTCTCCATCGTCATTGAAGCCTTGCCTTTTGTCTTATTAGGCTGCTTGATTTCAGGGGCGCTGCAAGTTTTTCTGACGCCAGAACGAGTGACAAAAATCCTGCCAAAGAATAAATTGGCCTCCATTGCAATGGGGTGTGGTTTAGGCGTTTTCTTCCCGTCTTGTGAATGTGGAATCGTTCCGATCGTCAATCAATTCGTCAAAAAAGACGTACCAGTCTACACGGCTTTTGCTTTTATGCTGACAGCCCCTATTGTGAATCCCATTGTAATTTTTTCGACATTCATCGCATTTGGCAATTCAGCGAAGTTTGCCTTTTTGCGAGTACTTGGCAGCTTGTTGGTGGCAATGGCGGTAGGTGTTTGGCTGGCTTATTTCAGTAAGCGAGAGATTTTGAAAACCCAATTGATCACAGCTTCAGAGGATACCCATCAAGGACATCACCATGGGCATGCTCATGATACAGGTTCTGAGAAACGAAAATGGTCCCATCAAATACGGCATTTGTTGCAACACAGTATTGATGAATTCTTCGATACTGGTCGGTATTTGATCATTGGCGGATTGATTGCAGCAGCGATGCAGACGTATTTGCCAACGGGAATGATGTTGACTTTGGGTTCTACGAAATTCTTGGCGGTATTGGTCATGCTTGTTTTGGCATTGACGATGTCGCTGTGCTCTGAAGCAGATGCGTTTATCGGTTCTTCGCTGCTTAGTCTGTTCGGCGCCGGTCCAGTCGTGGGTTTTCTGGTCTTTGGTCCTATGGTGGACATCAAGAATCTTCTGATGATGAAACGATATTTTACCGGTCGTTTTATTGCAACAATGGTGGGATTAATTGCTGTTGTAGTCTCAATTTATGCATGGGTGGTGTAAACAATGATCCGTTTTTTGATTTTATCTGGATATTTTGAGTTGATGATGTACTTGCAGGTATCAGGAAAACTGAATCAGTTCATCAATGTCCACTATCGTTATCTAGCGATTCTTTCGATGATTGTCGCTTTATTTTTGGCATTAGTCCAGTTGTATTTTTGGGTCAAACAAACGCCTGATGAACATGAAGATGAGCATCACCATGGACTCGAAAAAAAATCTCAGCGCCTCATTGCGTATTTCTTATTAGCATTGCCAATCATTGTTGGTTTGTTTTTCCCAACAGTCAGTCTGGATACGACCATTGTTGAAGCAAAAGGGTTTAATTTCCCGCTGAGTGAAGAGTCTGTCGGCGATCCCGAAATGAATACCCAATACCTTAAACCAGATACTAGTCTTTATTACAATAAAGATGATTATGACGAGCAAATGACGACTTCGTTAGCGAAGTATGCCGATAAACAAACGATTGCTGTCACCGACGAGAATTATTTGGAACTCATGGAATTGATCTATACGTATCCAAGTGAATTTATCGGGAAAAAAATCAGCTATGACGGTTTTGTTTATCATGCAGCGCAAGATGATCGTAATGAAATCTTTCTGTTTCGTTTTGGGATCATTCACTGTGTAGCGGATTCAGGTGTTTTTGGATTACGTGTTGAGTTACCTGAACAAACGGTTACCGAGAATGACCAATGGCTGCACATTGAAGGAACCATCCAGTCGCAATACTATCAACCCTTTAAACGAGATTTGCCAATGGTAGTCGTTGACCAAGAACAAACCATCGAGGCACCGGCTAACCAATATGTTTATCGATCATTCTAGCGAAATGAGAGAAATATCGGTTTTTTTGAAAAAGTTCACAAAAATATCATAAAGCTTTGTTATAATAAAGATAAACTAGTGCAGATGTTTGTAGTTTTACAAAACGTCGAGTACAATAGAAACGTACAATGTGCTAAAAAACAATATAAAGAGAGGTGTCGTGAAATGGGTTTTACAGATGAAACAGTACGGTTTGATTTTGATGATAGCCGCAAGAAAGAAATCAGTGAAACACTGGCTATCGTGTATCGTGCATTAGAAGAAAAAGGTTATAATCCAATCAATCAAATCGTCGGTTATCTCCTTTCTGGCGACCCGGCTTACATTCCTCGTTATCGGGATGCCCGGAACTTGATTCGTCGTCATGAACGCGATGAGATTTTGGAAGTTTTGATTCGTTATTACTTAGGAAATCACGGGATCAACCTATAATGAGAGTCATGGGTTTAGATGTCGGTTCACGAACAGTTGGTGTAGCTGTTAGTGATCCTATGGGATGGACTGCGCAAGGGATCGAGATCATTCGAATCAACGAAGATGAAAATGACTTTGGCTATGATCGTCTTGGAGAATTAGTCAAAGAGTATGAAGTGACTCGTTTTGTGGTGGGACTGCCCAAGAATATGAATAACACCATTGGTCCAAGAGCAGAGGCTTCACTAGCTTACGGCAAGGCCATCGAAGAACGTTTTGATTTGCCTGTTGACTACCAAGACGAACGCTTGACGACTGTTCAAGCAGAACGAATGCTAGTTGAACAAGCCAACACATCTCGTGCCAAACGTAAGAAAGTCATTGACAAATTAGCAGCAGTAATGATTTTGCAGAATTATTTAGATGGTGCTGGAAAACAACTGTTTTAGTTTACAGAAAAGAGGAAAAAAAATGTCAGAACATACGCATGATCACAATCATGATCACAACCACGACCATGAAGGTCACGAACACATTACATTGGTCGATGATCAAGGCAATGAAACATTATACGAAATTCTTTTGACAGTAGATGGACAAGAAGAATTTGGACGCAACTACGTGTTGCTTTATCCAGCTGGAGTCCCAGAAGAAGAAGATGTCGAATTACAAGCCTATGCCTACGTTGAAAACGAAGATGGTACAGAAGGCGAATTAGAACAAATTGAAACAGAAGCTGAATGGGACATGATCGAAGAAGTCTTTAACACATTCATGGCAGAAGAAGAAGAATAGTCTTAAAATGATGGCTGAACCCTTAGCGAATAAGGGTTCAGCTTTTTTGTGTTTTGTTTTGAATACGAGATTGAATACGTTCCGCTAGAAATTTAGGTGTTCTGCAAGCTTTTCAACGGTTTTTTCTTTGGTTTCTTTAGTTAGATGAGCATAAGTATCCATTGTTAATTTGATTGATGAGTGTCTAAGGCGTTCTTGAACTTCCTTCATGGAGACTCCTGACTCTAACAGCATACTAGCATGAGTGTGTCTGGTTACATGGTTTCCTAGAAATGGAATACCGGAATTCTTGCAGATTGTGATCATACGAGAATAAATAGCGTGTTTAGTAATGATTTCCTTGTATAATCCACAAAAAATCATTGTTGGATCAGTAATACCAAGGGTTAACATATATCTTTTTTGATTGATTTGCCATTTCTTTAGCCAATTAATAGTTTTATTGTCTAAAGATAGAGAACCATAACTATTTTTCGTTTTTGGACTTGAAATTTTGTACCCATATTTTGTTTGGCTTAAGGTTTTGTTTATAGTTACGGTGTTTGAATCAAAGTCAATATCTGACCAGTTCAAAGCTAAAGCCTCACTAATTCGACAACCACTAAAAAACAGAAAGCGAAGTAGCGTTTTATCGTAATCTGCTCTATAGGTACTTCTTTTTGATTCCAAGTATTGGAAGAGAATTTCTAGTTGATTCCGTGAATAAATTTTGACAGTATCTTTCTTTTTTTCAACATTTCTATTGGGCATGATTACAAGTTCACAGGGATTTTTAGTAATTAGCCCCAAAGTCATTGCGTATTTGAAAATACGGCTTACGGTAGAATGTAGGACTTTATATTGATCCGTCATTTTCGCCCATTGATTCAATATTTTCTGAACGTGTTTTACAGTGATTTCTTTGATCCTGAATTTACCATATTTTGGAAGAATCCATTTATTGAACTTGATCTCAATTTTTAATTGAGTGACTTCCTTTACAGTGGTTTTATAACTTTCATACCAAAGTTCATAGATTTCTTGAAAAGTCTCGTTCGTGTCTTGTTTAAGTCCGTTCTCTTCAAAGTCTACAAGTAGTCTATTAAGCTCGATTTGAGCTTCTTTTTTTGTTTTAAAATTTCTACGTGTAGTACGGACTTCTTTACCAGTTAATGGATTGATTCCAAGGTAGGTTTGAAACATCCATGCTTTGGCTCCGTCTTTCTTTTCATATTGTTTAATTATTGCCATTGCTTTTCCTCCTATCAGTTGCGTGGCGTGCTTTTGATAGGAAAAAGATTTTTAAGTAATATAATACTTGCCTTTAAAATTAAAAAGTTCTTTTTGAAAATCTGCTTTATTAGAAAATATTAGGCCTTTCCAAATAAGAATAGCCTTTTCATTATTTGAAAGTAATTTAATCTGAGCAACAAAATTATTTACAATTTCTAAAGCAAGTTTAGAAATAAATAGTTCATCATAAAATGTTCCAAGATACTCAAGAACTTGGTTTTCATTACCCTCAAATGCTTCAATAATAAAGAGAGTGATGTTTTCTAAGTATTTGACATTAAGTTGTAAAGATATGAGATCATATTGAAATCCATTAAAAAATCTAATATCATATTGTCCAGTTGTCTCGGTCAATATAGCATTTTTTATTGAAAAATTCTTTTTTGAACTATCGCTCAATAATGTTCCTATTTGAACGTCTAATGCCCGTGCTATGGAGTCTAAAGTTTCAATACTAGGGTTATATCGATTTCCTTCTACATCGGCAAGATAAGAGCGAGAGATGTTAGCTTTGATTGCTAAATCATTTTGCGTCATTTTTTTTTGTTTACGTGCAATTTTAATGTTTCTACCAATATCCAAAAAATCACCTCCATATACATATTAAATAAAAAGTGTCGGAAATACAAGAAATAATTGTTGACGGTATTTAATAGCCATGGTAAAGTAAAAGTGTAAAAAATGTCGGAAATACAAGATGGAAAGTTGGTGCTAAAATGAAATCTAGGAAGAAGTACCTGAAACGTTTATATGTAGAAAGAAAACGTCTTGGGTATACACAAAACCAAATGGCTAGGTTGATTGGAATTTCTAGAAGTTATTATGCAGAAATTGAAAGTGGTAAGGTGTTACCCTCATCTAAAGTTCTTTTTAAAATAAATGATGTAGTTAAAATTATTTTTTTTAACAATGATGTCGGAAATACAAGTAGTTGCGAAGGGGAGATTTTTAATGGTTCAAAAAGAAATACAGGTGATTCTACCTCCAAATCTTGATCATGAACTAAGAAATTACTTTTATCATGTTGCAAAAGAGGCGGTAGATCAGATCAGAATTGAAACTTCTTTTAACAAAGAAATTTTTAGGCTGGGAGAAGCATGTGAATATTTAAGTGTGAGCAGAAGTACATTAAAGAAATTTATACGTGAAAAAGGATTGAAAGTCAGTATTATCAATGATTGTCAGTTTATTAGAAAAGAAGAATTAGCAAGATTTATCAAAGAATATGAAGTATAAAAAAAGTTGCGTGGCGTGCTTTTGATATGAAAAAAGGAAGTGAATATATGAGTGATGATGAAGTAGCAAAGTTGATTAAAAAAAATCGAGATTTATCTTCAATCCAATTCGATTCAATATAATGTGTACATGCAGAAAAGGGTATTAAAAATGTTAAAAAAAAATAAAAAAGAGTGCTCCCGAAAGTTTGCAGACTGGGGGAACACTCGACAATAAAGTTCTGAGAAAACTTTATTTATAGATATTATATCAAAAAAGCAGGTGAAAAAATGTTGTCCTCTGGAAATGTTGTAGTCGACAAACTTAGAGAAATAAATTTAGATGGAAATGTAATTCCACATTCGTGGTACGGCCAATTAAGAAAAAAAACGAAAAAAGGTGTTGAGAAGCCCTATCTGAATGCAATAGTTATCTTAGCAGAAATTACTTACTGGTACAGACCCAAAAAAATTTTTAACGATGAGGGCCAGTTAATTGGATATAAAAAGAAATTTATTGAAGATATTTTGCAAAAATCATATAAGCAATTAAGCAAAAAAACAGGGTTATCAGAAAGAGCTATAAAAGATGCAATTGTGTACTTAGAGAAAAAGGGGATTATTAAAAGAGTTTTTAGAAATATTTACTATGAGCAGAGAGCAGTTACATTATCAAATGTTATGTACATTGTTTTAAATGTACATAAATTGATAGAAATTACTTTTCCTTCTTTAGATTGCGAAAAAAAGGAGTATGTGTCGAAAATTCGTCAGAGGGGGATCAAAAAAAAGAGATATGTCTCTTTAAAAAAAGGTAGAGGTATGTACAAATTCGTATATACGTATACAAAGACTACTTCACAGAACACATCAAAGACTACTCCCACCATAAAAGAAGAGGATATTAATATAAAGATAATTTACAGTAAGATTAGTGTTCTTTATGAAGCAAATAGCGAAGATGGTCGAAAATTATTTCAAGTGTATCACTATTTGAAAAACACTAATGTAGATATAAAAGATATCAGAAAAATCATTGAATTTTTATATGAAAATATCCAGTATATTAACGCTCAATGCATTACAACACAACATAAAGCATGCGTTTTTCAAGCGAAAACAGATGAAGGACTATTCGATTACACAAAATTTTTTCTACATGGACTTCAAATTAGATATAAAAATCAGCTTTTAGAAAATATAGAGACTACAGATCAATTCAATAAAGCATTCGGAATTAAAGAGTTACCTAAAATCTCTATGCATAATTGGTTAGAGGGAGAAAAAACATGATTAAAAATCGTCTAATAGATCAGATTTTGTGTCTTGATCAAAACACTGATACTCTCGAACTAATCGAGAGTATCTGCTTCAACACAGTAGTTCTCGATTTAAGATCTGAAAATGATAAATGTGTAACTCATATCATAATTGACAGAAAAACAGCTCAGAAACTCTCTGAGAGTCTCAGAAAATGGGCTGAGGGAGGTAACGATGAAAATAATTAAAAAAAAGATTGCTAATAGAAAAATAAATTGGTTGGCGGTTATTTTTCTTGTTCTAATAGCTATGATTCTTTTTAAGTGTGATGTTACTCACGCAAGTATTTTCAGCTGGTTTGATGATACTGAGAGTCAAACTGATTTTTTAACTAATCCACTCTATCAGAATTATCTAAAAAAATATAACGGAAATTTTTACAGTCAGTTTGGATTATGGATAGGATGGTCTGTTATAAAAGCAACGTTCGCTGTTGTCGATAGTATTCAAAATATGATTCCCAAGGTTTTAGATTTGTTTAGCTTTGTAGAAAGTACCGGATTGAATAAAGTCTATCAAGCAGTTTTAAGTACCATTGTTGTTGGCTTAATGGTACTTTCACTAGTGATTATTGGTTATAAAATGATTACAGGTAAAGGAACGGTTGATCTAAAATCTGTTGGAATGAATGTTGTAATGTCGATTGCATTAATTCTTTTAATGCCAACGATGATTTCTAGCGGTATTCAATTTTCCAAAATACTTTACAATGATGCTACTACGATTACAAATTCAGATGACGGAGTCGCTTGGTCATTGATAAAACAAGGAGTAACAGATTTGGCATATATTAATAAAACAGATCAGTACTCAAGCATTGATAAAACGGAGGATCGGAATAAGTTAACACGAAAAAATTTTCAACAGACGGATCTCACACAAGTGTTGACGGATAAAGTGATTGATAAATTGGAAAAAGAAAATCCAGTTGCGGATAATCTTCGCTATGAATTAGTTGAAAATTCTAATAATGAATTTGTTGCCACAAAGTTTTCTGATAACTTTTTATCAACATTTTCTGATAGCTTGAAATCAGGCTATTATCGCTATCAAGCAAATCTTTGGGGAATTTCGATTGGGTTGACAGCGTTGGCAATCGCATACGTGTTTAGCGCGTTTGTCATTATTACAGCAATACTAGAACTGGCATTTAAGCGTGTGTTAGGGGTTCTTGTTTTTGCATCAGATATTGAGACAGGACAGCGTTCAAAACAAGTTTTGTCAGATATTCTACAGTGTTATTTGACTGTCGGTTTTCAGGGATTTGGATTGTCTATGTTTGCAATGTTCATAAATTATCTAAACGCTGGCGAAGGTATCTCAACGAATATTTTTATAAAAACAATTGCTTATATCTGTGCCGTGTTCGTTCTAATAAAGGGTAGTGGAACAGTCATGCGTTACTTTGGCGTGGATATTGGTTTAAAAGAAGGCTATGGCCAGCTTGCTTCAGCATTTGGCATGGGCGCTATGCTGTTTAGAAAAGGATCAAATGGATTTAATCGAGCGAAAGGAAGTGGAAACGGAAATGGATCATACAGCAGGGAAGGAGAAGATCGAAAACCTGAAAAGAATTTCGGCGAAAGTTTATCAAAAAAAGCTGGCAAAACTGGAAGATTTTTGGGATATGCCCATGAACGTGGAATATCAGGTTTAGCTTCAGATGGAGCTACAATGGCTAGTGAAAGAGCAACAAAACCATTTAAGAGTATGCGTAATATGGCTAATGATACTAAGAATAAGTTCAAAGAAGGTTTAGATGATGGTACAGTGTCCGCTATTAATAAAAATAGCAAACCTATGTTAGCTAAAAATAAAGAAGATGAAACTGGAAAATACGCTGATTCCATGCCAACACGTCTTTCGGATAGAAAAGATGGTGCTAAGGTTGAAAATGCCG
This sequence comes from Enterococcus sp. RTP21361st1_A6_RTP21361_211029, assembly GCF_040910045.1. Classification (NCBI taxonomy): domain Bacteria; kingdom Bacillati; phylum Bacillota; class Bacilli; order Lactobacillales; family Enterococcaceae; genus Enterococcus; species Enterococcus sp. RTP21361st1_A6_RTP21361_211029. The sequence continues at coordinate 63,134 of NZ_JBDGBK010000004.1, forward strand.
ATAGAATTATGTCTAGTTCTGAACGTATGCGTGAAGCAATGAAAAATAATGCTGAATCGAATAATAATCCTGTAAGTGCAATTCAGCAAAAAGTTCAACAAGATATTGAAGAACGTAAAAATGCTATGCACGGTCAAGCTAAGTCTGCTGAAGAATTAATTAATCAGAAGCGACAAGAAGCTAAATACACGCCTGAAGCAATGAATCGTGAGGAAATGTTAAGGAAACGTGTAGAAGGGCGTACAGGAACTAATACGGACGAAAAAGAAGCGTTGACCAAAGAAAGAATCCAAGAAGCTAAAAACTCAAATACCGGATTAGAAAAATTGGTCAAAGAAAATCTACAAAATTCTACAAGTAGTCAAGGTGGTCGATCAGTAGATGTCCGAGAAAATATTCAAGGTTCATTGAATGGTCATGTCGGACGGAATGTTGATGTAAGAGAGAATTTACAAAGTTCTTCAAATGGTCAAGGTACTAAGACAATTGGTGTTCGAGAAAATCTGCAAAGTAGCAGTACAAGTCAACCAAAAACAGTAGATGTTCGAGAAAATGTACAAAATTCTACAAGTAGTCAAGGGTTTAAATCAGTGGATGTTCGAGAGAATGTGCAAGGTAGCAGTGCAAGTCAACCAAAAACAGTAGATGTCCGAGAAAATGTACAAAGTTCTACAAGTAGTCAAGGATTCAAAACAGTAGATGTTCGGGAGAACGTTCAAAAAGATAGTGGAGAAATGAAAGAAAAAACACAAAAAATCAATATCGTTGAAGACAGAAAGTCAGCGAAAAAATTTGATTCAAATCATGAAACAGTGATTATTGATAGTGAAATCCGTGAAAATGATAAGGGATCAAAACCAAGACGAAGATTCACTTATGAAGATAACGAGTTGTTCAGAGATACATTTAATGATCCTAATCCACTTTTCGATAGTCTATTAAAAAAATAAAGAGGTGATTGTCATGCAATTAATTCTGCAGATTAGTACGCATGATTTCTTAGAGCTTGACGAATTATGTGAATCAGTAAAGAACGCGACAAATGAAAAAATCACGGTCACTAATTATATTGAACTGATGATTCAAGAAGAATTGAAGATAAAACATGAGATAAAAAACAACCTGAAATATTGTTATCTAGAAAAAAGTTAAGAGAAAATCCATGAATTAAATGTTTTTTGAAAATAGTATTTGACATGGATTTATGATAAAGAATTATTGGGGATTAAGCTGTTATTCTCTTCCACTTCAGTGAAAGAATGGGTAAAAGAGTTAGAATATGTAGAGCAATATTGACAACATATAAAGGAGCTATTGTTTAAAATTGGAGTAACAAAAAAATAAAGAGAGGTTTACATCTGTCAGATTAAAAGTGATAGTATGCCCCATGAAACTTGCAAAAGAGTTGAACCGTTATACACTAGGTTCAACTCTTTTTATTTGTAAATTGAAAAAATATCACCGAAGTGACGAATGAAACTGTGACCAATGTAAACAAGAAAATAAATATTGTAAATAAAATAAAGTAATATAAAAAGATATTGATGAAGCCAATCAAAATTTAGAATTTCAAACGCTAGATAATCAAATAGATAAAAAAATGAAATCAGTTCTATGCGTACGACTAATAAAAATAATAAATTTTCAATAGAAGAAAATGGAAATGAAATCAAGTAATTATGAAAAAAAAAACAAAGCACTTAGAGAAGTCTGCAAGCAAATTTGAGTAATCGAGATCCATTTTTTTTAAGGAAGTTTAGCAAAAATATGTAATTCTATTGTCACTATTAAAGAGAAAGTTGGAGCGGAATATAAAGAAAAGAGAAAAGCAATTAAACTCAAAAAAATGTAGAACTTAAAAAATATAAAGAGGAACAACCGTTAAAATTAGGAATGGTGTAGTGTAAACATTATAATTGCTATGATATAAATGAAGTGTTAAAGAAAGCAAATTTAAACCAATTTTGTGAATAGAAAAGAGAATGGCAAGCTTTATTTTGCCACTCTTTTTTTGTGCGTAAAAGCCTTAGTCACTATGACCAAAACTATGGACGAAACTATGACCAAAAGTAGGTACTATATTATGACCGAAAATAGGTCGAAAATGGATTTTTTGTGATAGCAAAAAAATATGAAGTGATTTTGAAAGAAAACCAGTTGGCACAGCCAACTTAGCCACCTTCCTTTAGGAAGGTGCTATCAGTTTTCCCTTATGCTCTTTTCTTTCTTTTTTGTTTTATAGTTTAAATACCATTTTGAAATGTACCATCTTAAGAAATTTATCCTTGAAAACAATTGCGTTATTGGATAAAAAAATGCTAAATTATCTTAAAAAAGGAATCAAATATAATGAATTTAGTGGCTAGCATATCGTGTGATTAAGATACTTTATAGTGTAAGTTAAAGGAGAAAAAATATTTAAAATATTCTTCCCATTTCAGCGGGAAATAAAGGAATCTTGTTGTTTCTACTAGTAATGTATCTTTTTGGAAACTATGTAATGATGTAAGCAAGAATTTTTTCAGAAGAAAAAACGATAAAAGTTGTGATAAAAGATTAAAAAAATAGGAGAAAATCTATCAACCGTATGGTATGAAACGCACATTTAAAAAATATTCGACTAACTAAAAAAGTTTACAAAACATGGCCGTGTATTACAAGTAATCTATGCACTGAAAAATGATAGAGAGAATCTGACACGTCCGCAACAATGGACGATTTACAACGAAAAATTTATGCTTTAGTCGTTAAAACGACCGTTGCCATGTTTTTACCTGATTACTTGTATGAAGAAACCAAGATACAAACGAAAGTAGCTGATTTGCTGTTTCAATCGATCGGAAAGACACCAAAGCAAGAAGGGTGGAAAATTCTTTTCAAACAACAAACCAAAGAAGAAAAAGAGGACGTTCAAACGTTACCACTCGTTATCATTGGCGAACGTGCCGAAGTTGGTGTTAAGAGTGTTGAAAAAGAAACGCAACCGCCAAAAGCTTTTACAGAGGGTACATTATTAACTGCTATGAAAACGGCGAATAAAACGGTTGATGATGAAGAAGCAATCAAGATTTTACAAGAAGTTGAGGGGATTGGAACAGAAGCGACAAGAGCAAGTATTATTGAAGCGTTAAAACAAAAAGAATATATCCAAGTGATTAAGAATAAGCTTGTTGTAACTGAAAAAGGAAAATTATTGTGCCAGGCAGTTGAAAGTCAGCACCTTTTAACGAGTGCTGAAATGACGGCTAAATGGGAAACGTATTTAAAAAAAATCGGTAAAAGAGAAGGCAATCAAGAGAACTTTATTACGAATATCAAAAAATTCATTGTTCATTTACTGGAAGCTGTACCTAACGATATAGAAAAACTAAATTTTTCTGATTACCAGGAACAGAAAGAAAAAGAAGCAGAAAAAAGTATTGTAGGAAAATGTCCTAAGTGTGGCAACAATATTGTATTAAAAAAATCGTTTTATGGTTGTTCAAATTATCCTGAATGTAAGTTTACTTTAGCTGAACATTTTAGAAAGAAAAAACTAACCAAAACGAATGTAAAAGAATTACTGGAGGGAAAAGAAACCCTGGTAAAAGGAATCAAAAACAAAGAGAAAAAGCCCTACAATGCCGTTGTAAAAATTGGGGAAAAGGGATATATTGATTTTATATCTTTCTCAAAATAAACATAAAAGCCCTTTAAAGAGGGCTTTTATATATTAATCACAAATCACTTATCACAAATCACTTATCACAAATCACAAGTGATTTGTGATTGTTGATGATAAAATAAGAATAAGAAGAAATAGAAAGAAGTGAGTGATTGTGGGAAATTTAGGCGCACAAAAAGAAAAACGAAATGATACACCAATCAGTGCAAAAAAAGATATAATGGGAGATAAGACGGTTCGTGTTCGTGCTGACTTGCACCATATCATAAAAATCGAAACAGCAAAGAATGGCGGAAACGTAAAAGAAGTTATGGAAATAAGACTTAGAAGCAAACTTAAGAGTGTGTTGATAGTGCAGTATCTTAAAATTTTGTGTATAATAGGAATTGAAGTTAAATTAGATGCTAAAAATTTGTAATTAAGAAGGAGGGATTCGTCATGTTGGTATTCCAAATGCGTAATGTAGATAAAACATCTACTGTTTTGAAACAGACTAAAAACAGTGATTACGCAGATAAATAAATACGTTAGATTAATTCCTACCAGTGACTAATCTTATGACTTTTTAAACAGATAACTAAAATTACAAACAAATCGTTTAACTTCTGTATTTATTTACAGATGTAATCACTTCAGGAGTGATTACATGAACAAAAATATAAAATATTCTCAAAACTTTTTAACGAGTGAAAAAGTACTCAACCAAATAATAAAACAATTGAATTTAAAAGAAACCGATACCGTTTACGAAATTGGAACAGGTAAAGGGCATTTAACGACGAAACTGGCTAAAATAAGTAAACAGGTAACGTCTATTGAATTAGACAGTCATCTATTCAACTTATCGTCAGAAAAATTAAAACTGAACATTCGTGTCACTTTAATTCACCAAGATATTCTACAGTTTCAATTCCCTAACAAACAGAGGTATAAAATTGTTGGGAGTATTCCTTACCATTTAAGCACACAAATTATTAAAAAAGTGGTTTTTGAAAGCCATGCGTCTGACATCTATCTGATTGTTGAAGAAGGATTCTACAAGCGTACCTTGGATATTCACCGAACACTAGGGTTGCTCTTGCACACTCAAGTCTCGATTCAGCAATTGCTTAAGCTGCCAGCGGAATGCTTTCATCCTAAACCAAAAGTAAACAGTGTCTTAATAAAACTTACCCGCCATACCACAGATGTTCCAGATAAATATTGGAAGCTATATACGTACTTTGTTTCAAAATGGGTCAATCGAGAATATCGTCAACTGTTTACTAAAAATCAGTTTCATCAAGCAATGAAACACGCCAAAGTAAACAATTTAAGTACCGTTACTTATGAGCAAGTATTGTCTATTTTTAATAGTTATCTATTATTTAACGGGAGGAAATAATTCTATGAGTCGCTTTTTTAAATTTGGAAAGTTACACGTTACTAAAGGGAATGGAGATAAATTATTAGATATACTACTGACAGCTTCCAAGAAGCTAAAGAGGTCCCTAGCGCCTACGGGGAATTTGTATCGATAAGGGGTACAAATTCCCACTAAGCGCTCGGGACCCCTTGTAGGAAAATGTCCTAAGTGTGGCAACAATATTGTATTAAAAAAATCGTTTTATGGTTGTTCAAATTATCCTGAA